>NZ_JBHMCY010000082.1:0-6052 GCF_042430725.1 Streptomyces cinereospinus
GGCGGCCGCCGCCGCGCGGGAGGCCGCGGCCGAGGCCCGGCCCGCCGACTCCTTGGCCTCCTGCGCCTCCTGCGCCGCGACCAGCGCCGCCTCCTTGGCGGCCCTGGTCGCCGCCTCGGCCTTGGCGGCCTCCTCCTTCGCCTTCTCGGTGAGTTGGGTGGCCCGCTTCTGCGCGGTGTCCGCCAGCTCCGCCAGCTGGGCGACCGTCAGCGTCTCCTGGTCCCGGGCGGCCGCGACCTCCCAGCCGTGGTCCAGGAACTCCTCGACGTCCTCGGCCGTGCCGTCCAGCGCCTGCCCGGCCAGCGCTCCGACGTTCGGGCCGCCGGTGTACAGCAGGCGGGCGACCTGCACTCGGTTGTCGTCCGCGCGAGCCGCGTACTGGCCGTCCTGGAGGAACGCCTCCCAGTCGTCCGCCGTGCCATTCAGCGCCGCGTTGCCCGCCGCCCTCACCCCGGGGCCCCCGGTGGCCATCACCGTGGCCACCTCCACCCGCAGGTCCTCCTCGTAGGCGGGTCCGAAGCCCTCGTTCAGGAAGGCCGTCAGCTCGGTGGCGCCGCCGCTGAGCGCGGTGTTGGCGGCGGCCCGCACGCCGGGGCCGCCCAGCGCCATCACCTGGGCGACCTGCACCCGCAGGTCGTCCTCCCAGATGTCCGGCAGGTCCTCGGCCATGAAGGCCCGGATGTCCGCGTCGGACCCCAGCAGAGCGGCCGCGGCGGCCTCCTTCACCCCCGGACCGCCGTACTTCCACGCCTCCACGACATCCGCCCTGTCGAACGGCGGTTCGTCCTCGGTGGCCGCCGCCGCGGGACGCGACTCGACCCCCATGACCATCAGCAGTGCCACCACCGCTGCCATGAGGCCGCGCCATATGGGCACGGCTCTCCCTCTGACCCTCACCGTGTGTCTCCTCATCACGGACGGACCGGGCCGAAACGGCGCGCCCGCCGTTCACGCGGAGAAGAAATCGAGGCCCGCCGTGCACCGGAAACCGGCATGCGAGAGAAATTGGGCATGCGTGAGCCCCCCGCCCCCTGTCCGACGGCATGCGCATCGTTCCGCGTTATGAGCGCTGCGACGACGCCTGTCCGACCTTCGTGTTAAACCCCCCTGGCCGCGTCATCACATCTCATTCCGCTGATCCTGTCCACCGCTTTCCCCGCCTGGTAATTGGCACATCCACGTACATCGCGGAAACAAACCTCGTGCACGGGGAAAGCACGGTGAAATACGCATGAAGGAGCGCGGTCCGGACGGCTGCCCTCACAGCGCGGCCGCGCCGCGCTCCCGCAGGGCCTGGCCGTACTGCTGGAGGACCCACAGCTCGTTCTGCACCGCCGCCAGCCCGGCCGGGTCGCCGTGCGTGCCCAGGCGGGTCAGGGTGCTCTGGACGTCCTGGATGCGGCGGTCGACGGCCCGGCGGCGGACCCAGACCAGCTGCTCGCCCGCGTACGCCTCGTCCACCGTGCGGCGCATGATCGCCTCCACCGCCAGCTCGGTGACCATCGCGCGGACCGTGTCGTCCGGTGCCGCCTCCCGGACCCGGACCAGGTACTGCTGCGGGTCCTGGACGCCGTACTCGGCACCCCCCGCGTCCAGGACGGCCTGGCGCACGGCGGCGTACGGCGGGGCCGTGAACTCGTCCACGCCGTAGGCGTCGAAGGCCGGCGAGACCAGCTCCGGGCGCTGGAGGGCGAGCTTGAGCAGCTCGCGTTCGGTGGCGTAGACGGGGTTGCGCAGGTTCAGTGCCGGGCCGGAGTGGACGGGGGCGGCCGGGGCATCGTACGGCTGCTGCGCGCGGGCCGGCGCGGGGCCCTTGCCGCCCCGGTCGCGGGCCCAACGGGCCAGCTGCGCCACCCGCTTGACCACGAACTGCGTGTCCAGGATGCCGAGCATGCCGGCCAGCTGCACGGCGACCTCGTGCTGGGCGCCGCTGTTCTTGATCCGGGCCACCACCGGGGCCGCCTCGTCCAGCGCGGCGGCGCGGCCGGCCGGGGTGTCCAGGTCGTAGCGGCTCACGATCTGGCGGAGCGCGAACTCGAAGAGCGGGGTGCGGGGCTCGACCAGGTCGGCGACCGCCTCGTCGCCCTTCACCAGGCGCAGGTCGCAGGGGTCCATGCCGTCCGGCGCGATGGCGATGTAGGTCTCGGCGGCGAACTTCTGGTCGTCCTCGAAGGCGCGCAGTGCCGCCTTCTGGCCGGCCGCGTCGCCGTCGAAGGTGAAGATCACCCGGGCCGAGCCGTTGTCCATGAGCAGCCGGCGCAGGATCTTGATGTGGTCGCCGCCGAAGGCGGTGCCGCAGGTGGCGATGGCCGTGGTCACGCCGGCGAGGTGGCAGGCCATGACGTCCGTGTAGCCCTCGACCACGACCGCGCGGCTGGTCTTGGCGATCTCCTTCTTCGCCAGGTCGATGCCGTAGAGGACCTGCGACTTCTTGTAGATCGCCGTCTCCGGCGTGTTGAGGTACTTGGGGCCGTTGTCCGCCTCGTACAGCTTGCGGGCGCCGAAGCCGACCACCTCGCCGCCGATGTCCCGGATCGGCCACATCAGCCGGCCCCGGAAGCGGTCGATGGGGCCTCTGCGGCCCTCCTGGGAGAGGCCGGAGAGGGTCAGCTCCTTGTCGGTGAAGCCCTTGCCGCGCAGGTAGCGGGTGAGGTGGTCCCAGCCCTGGGGGCTGTAGCCGACGCCGAAGTGGACGGCGGCCGACTGGTCGAAGCCGCGCTCGGCGAGGAAGACCCGGCCGGCCTCCGCCTCGGCGCCGGTGGCGAGCTGCTCGGCGTACCACTCGGCGGCGATCTTGTGGGCCTCGACCAGGCGGATGCGCTCGCCGCGCTGGTGGGCGGGGTTGTAGCCGCCCTCCTCGTAGCGCAGGGTGATGCCGGCCTGGGCGGCGAGGCGCTCGACCGCCTCCGAGAAGGAGAGGTGGTCGACCTTCATCACGAACGTGATGGTGTCGCCGCCCTCCTGGCAGCCGAAGCAGTGGAAGAGTCCCTTGCTGGGGCTGACCTGGAAGGACGGCGACTTCTCGTCGTGGAACGGGCACAGCCCCTTGAGGTTGCCGCCGCCCGCGTTGCGCAGCTGGAGGTACTCGGACACCACGGCGTCGATCGGGACCGCGTCCCGTACCGCCTTCACGTCCTCGTCGTTGATCCGTCCTGCCACGGGTGAATTCTACGGGGACGGGGCGAGGGTCAGGGGACGAGGCTTTCCCACGGGACGTGCGGGTCGGCCAGCGCCTCGGTGTCCACCCGGGTCCGGGAGCGGATCAGCCGCTGGATCCGCTCGGTGACGTCCCACACGTTCACGTTCATCCCGGCGAGCACCCGCCCGTCCTTCACCCAGAAGGCGATGAACTCGCGCTTGCCCGCGTCCCCGCGGATCACCACCTGGTCGTACGACCCGGGCGGCGCCCAGCCCGAGTACTCCATGCCCAGGTCGTACTGGTCGGAGAAGAAGTACGGCACCCGGTCGTAGGTCACGTCCCGGCCGAGCATGGCCCGGGCCGCCGCCGGTCCGCCGTTCAGCGCGTTCGCCCAGTGCTCGACGCGCATCCGGGTGCCGAAGAGGGCGTGCGGGAAGGCGGCGACGTCGCCGGCCGCGTGGATGTCGGGGTCGGAGGTGCGCAGCCGCTCGTCGACGAGCACGCCGCCGCCGTGCGCCCGGTCGGCGACCTCCAGCCCCGCCGCCTCCGCGAGGGCGGTGCGCGGTGCGGCGCCGATCGCCGCGAGCACGTCGTGCGCCGGGTGCTCCTCGCCGTCGTCGGTACGGGCGGCCAGCACCACGCCGTCCTGGCCGACGATCTCCGTCAGGCGCAGGCCGAAGTGGAAGCGCACCCCGTGCTCGCCGTGCAGGTCGGCGAAGAGCTGGCCCAGCTCGGGTCCGAGCACGCCGTGCAGCGGGGTCGGCTCCGGCTCGACGACGGTGACCTCGGCGCCGTACTCGCGGGCCGCGGCCGCGACCTCCAGGCCGATCCAGCCGGCCCCGGCGATCACGAGGTGGCCGTTGTCCCGGCCGAGGTGGGCGAGGACGCCCTTGAGCCGCTCGGCGTGGGCGAGCCGGCGCAGGTGGTGCACGCCGGCCAGGTCGGTGCCCGGGACGTCCAGGCGGCGGGGCTCGGCGCCGGTGGCCAGCAGCAGTTTGTCGTAGCGGACGACGGTGCCGTCCTCGCCGAAGCGGACCGTCTTGGCCGTGCGGTCGATCGCGTCGACGGTCTGGCCGAGGTGCAGCTCGACGTCGTGCTGCGCGTACCAGGCGGGTTCGTGCACGAAGACGCTGTCGCGCTCCTCCTTGCCGAGCAGGTAGCCCTTGGACAGGGGCGGGCGCTCGTACGGATGGTCGCGTTCGTCGCAGATCAGTATCACCCGGCCGCTGAAGCCCTCCGCGCGCAGCGTCTCGGCCGCCTTCGCGCCGGCGAGCCCTCCTCCGACGATGACGAACGTCTGATCCGCGTCGACCACTTGATGCCTCCTCGTAAACGTGCCGCCCCGTGCGAGTTCAACGTCCCGCCATGTGCGAGCGTTCCGCACACAGCGTGATGCGGGAAGAGGGAGTGCCCCGATCAGGCCACGCAGGGTCACCTTCGAGCGCTTTCCGGGTCACCCGCGCCGCGCCAGTCTCACAGGTGCCCGGTCAGCCTCGCGTGCAGCGACCGCGCCGCGGCGTCCGTCAGCGAGGCGATCTGGTCCACGATCACCCGTTTGCGGGCGCGGTCGTCGGGGGCGTGCTCGAACAGCGCGCGGAACTGCGGGTCCAGTCCGTCCGGGGCGCGGGCGGTGAGCGCCTCGGCCAGTTCGGCGACGACGATCCGCTGGTCGGCGCGGAGCCGGGTCTGTTCGGCGCGCTGCATGACGTACCGGTCGGCGACCGCCTTGAGCACCGCGCACTCCATCCGGGTCGCGCGCGGCACGACCAGTTCGGCGGCGTACCGGGTGAGCCGGCCGCCGCCGTAGGCCTGGCGGGTGGCCTGTTCGGCGGCCAGGCAGAAGCGGCCGATGAGCTGGCTGGTGGCGTCCTTGAGGCGGGCCTGGGCGACGGCCGTGCCGTCGTAGCCGTGCGGCCACCACTCCGCGTCGAGGAGCCGGTCCAGGGCGGCGGCGAGTTCGGCGGGGTCGGTGTCCGCGGGGGCGTAGCGGCCCGCGGCGACCTCGAAGACCGCCTGCCGTTCGGGCTCCGCGTGCAGGCAGTTGGGGTCGATGTGGCCGGCGTGCAGGCCGTCCTCGACGTCGTGCACCGAGTACGCCACGTCGTCCGACCAGTCCATCACCTGGGCCTCGAAGCAAGTGCGGGTGGCGGGGGCGTCCTCGCGGGCCCAGTCGAACACCGGGCGGTCGTCCTCGTACACGCCGAACTTCGGGGAGGCCGCGTCGGTGGGGTGGGCGCCGCGCGGCCAGGGGTACTTGGCGGCGGCGTCGAGCGCGGCGCGGGTGAGGTTGAGACCGACGGAGCCCTCGGGGGTGAAGCGCTTGGGCTCGATGCGGGTGAGGAGTCTGAGGGACTGGGCGTTGCCCTCGAAGCCGCCGCAGTCCTCGGCGAACTCGTTGAGGGCCTGTTCGCCGTTGTGGCCGAAGGGCGGGTGGCCGAGGTCGTGCGAGAGGCAGGCGGCTTCGACGAGGTCGGGGTCGCAGCCGAGGGCCGCGCCCAGTTCGCGGCCCACCTGGGCGCATTCGAGGGAGTGGGTGAGGCGGGTGCGGGGGCTGGGGTCCCAGGCGGCGCTGCTCGTCGCTCCGGGGGTGACGACCTGGGTCTTGCCGGCGAGGCGTCTGAGGGCGGCGGAGTGCAGGATGCGGGCGCGGTCGCGTTGGAAGGCTGTGCGGCCGGGGCGTTTGTCGGGTTCGGGGGCCCAGCGTTCGACTGACGTCGGGTCGTAGCCGGGGGGTGGGGTGTGGTTCTCGTGCGGCGGTGGTGCGGTGCCTTCCATGACTCGACAGTAAGCGCAGGGGGTGACAAGTGCGTGTGCGTCTGCCGGGTTCTGTTCGGGGGTGGGTGCGGGTTTTCTTTGGCTGGTCGCGCAGTTCCCCGCGCCCCTGAGGGGGGTCGTCTGTGGCGGCGTTGAAGG
>NZ_JBHMCY010000082.1:6150-34678 GCF_042430725.1 Streptomyces cinereospinus
GCTGGTCGCGCAGTTCCCCGCGCCCCTGAGGGGGGTCGTCTGTGGCGGCGTTGAAGGTGAGCGCGAGTGGAGTGGGCCTGGTCGCGCAGTTCCCCGCGCCCCTGAGGGGGGTCCTCTGTGGCGGCGTTGAAGGTGAGCGCGAGTGGAGTGGGCCTGGTCGCGCAGTTCCCCGCGCCCCTGAGGGGGGTCCTCTGTGGCGGCGTTGAAGGTGAGCGCGAGTGGAGTGGGCCTGGTCGCGCGGTTCCCCGCGCCCCTGAAGGCGTGTCCTGGGTGGCGTCGTCTGTGCGCGTCGGGGATGGTCGGGCCGTTCCCCGTGCCGCTGAGGGCGTGTGCTTGGCGGTGTTTCAGGCCGAGGCCAGGAGGGGGTGGCTTGCCTGGGTGGTCGACCTTGTCTCGTCGTAACGGGTGAGGATGAGGCGGGCCATGAGGGGGTGGGCGCCCAGGGGGGCCGCCGCTGTGCCCGGGGCCGCCTGGGCGCACTCCGTGGAGAAGCGGCCGGGGGCCGTGAAGTACGAGGCCAGGGCTATGTCGTGGCGTCCCTCGGACCGCAGGACGCGGACCGCCTCGGGGACCGTGGGGGACGCGGCCGAGGCGTAGGCGGGGAGGACCGGGACGCCCAGGCGGGCGGCGAGCAGGGCGGCGGTACGGCCGGTGTCGAACGCGGCGTCGGGGTCGCGTGAGCCGGCCGCGGCGAGGACCACGCCGGCCGAGCGGCGCGCGGACTCCGTCGCGGGGGTGCGCCAGCCCGCCTCGGTCAGGCGGCGGTGCAGGGTCTCCACCAGCAGGCGGTGCGGGCCGAGGGGGGCCGCGATCCGGGTGCGGGCCCGGGCGGCGGCGGCCATCTCGGGGATGTCCTGCTTGACGTGGTAGCCCCGGCTGAGCAGCAGCGGTACGAGGATCGCCGTGTCGTCCCCGAGGGCCGCGAGGGTGTCGGGCAGCAGGGGTGCGTTCAGCTCGATGTGGCCCAGGTGCACCCGCAGGCCGGGGCGCAGCTCGCGGATCCGGTCGAGGAGGCCGTGGACCGTGGCGAGGGTGCGGGGGTCGCGGCTGCCGTGGGCCACCAGGACCAGCGCCGGGGGGCCGGGGCGGTGGCCGGACTCGTCGTGAAGCGGGAGCAACGCCGTCATGAACCCATCGTTGCGCGACGACGTTGCCGACCCGTTGCGCGGGCGTCACGGGTGTTTTCGTCAGGTTCACCGCGCGGTGCCGGCCGGGTGTGAGGTGCGGTGACCTGGAGTTTCGAGGACGGAAGTGACGGTGATCACGCAACCTGGGGGGCGTGCGGGGCGTCTCTCCCTGTCGAGACGATGTGTCGCCGACGTGTCGGAGCCGATCGGGAGGGCGTCATGAGGATCCGCCGACCGCGTCTGCCGCGCACCCGGACCGGGCGGCGGCGGCTGGTGCAGGCGCTGCTCGCGGGGTGCGTGCTCGCGCTGCTGCCGTCGACGTGGACGCACCTGTCCACCGACGGCCGGCTGCGCACGACGGCGGACGCGCCCCGCACCGACGTCGCGGTCGTCTTCGGCGCGGGCCTGTGGAACGGCGAGCCGTCGCCGTACCTCGCCCACCGCCTCGACGCGGCGGCCGCGTTGTACCGCGCCGGGCGGGTGCAGGTCGTGCTCGTCACCGGGGACAACAGCCGCGCCGACTACGACGAGCCGGACGCCATGCGGGCCTACCTCACCCGGCACGGCGTCCCGGACGCCCGGATCGTCGGCGACTACGCGGGCTTCGACACCTGGGACTCCTGCGTGCGGGCCCGGAAGATCTTCGGCGTCGAGGAGGCCGTGCTGATCAGCCAGGGCTTCCACATCCGGCGGGCGGTCGCGCTGTGCGAGGCGGCGGGGGTCACGTCGTACGGCGTGGGGGTGGACGAGCGGCACGACGCGACCTGGTACTTCGGGGGCGTCCGGGAGATCCTCGCGGCGGGCAAGGCCGCCCTGGACGCCGTCCGCCGGCCCGATCCGCGCTTCCTGGGGCCTCAAGAGCCGGGCGTGCGGCGCGCGCTGGCTGCGGACCGCGCGGGGGACGGGACCGGCTGAGTCCTGACCGGAAACGGCCGCTGAGCTGCGGCTCGCGCGTCGAGACGCCCCCGGCGGCGCCGGTGCCCGCCGAACCGGCGGGCACCGGGGCTCACGGCGGCCCGGCCCGGCCGGGGAGATCACCGTCGCGCCCGTGTAACAAAGAGCCGTCCCGGCACGTAACACGGCCGACGCACGCTGAAGTGCATGGAAACCTCCGCGACGCCCACGCACTGCCCGTACTGCGCCCTGCAGTGCGGGATGAATCTCACGCCCGCCCCGGACGGGACGGTGGAGGTGACCGAGCGCGCGGACTTCCCCGTGAACCGGGGCGCGCTGTGCGGCAAGGGCCGTACGGCGCCGGCGGTGCTGTCGTCGCGGGTGCGGCTGACCTCGCCGCTGGTGCGCACCGACGGCGTCCTGACGCCCGCGAGCTGGGACGAGGCCCTCGACCGGATCGCCGGGCGGCTGTCCTCGATCCGGTCGGCGCACGGGCCCGACGCGGTGGGCGTGTTCGGCGGCGGCGGGCTGACCAACGAGAAGGCGTACACGCTCGGCAAGTTCGCGCGGGTCGTGCTGGGCACCTCCCAGATCGACTACAACGGGCGCTTCTGCATGTCGTCGGCCGCCGCGGCCGGGACGAAGGCCTTCGGCCTGGACCGCGGGCTGCCCTTCCCGCTGGAGGACATCCCGAAGACCGGGTGCGTCGTCCTGGTCGGGTCCAACCTCGCGGAGACCATGCCGCCCGCGCTGCGCTACCTCACCGAGCTGAAGGACAACGGCGGCACCCTGATCGTCGTCGACCCGCGCCGGACCCGGACCGCCGAGCAGGCCGACCTGCACCTCGCGCCCCGGCCGGGCACGGACCTCGCGCTCGCGCTGGGGCTGCTGCACCTGGTCGTCGCCGAGGGGCGCACGGACGAGGAGTACATCCGCGAGCGTACGACCGGCTGGGAGGACGCGCGCGCCGCGGCGATGGCGCACTGGCCGGAGTACGTGGAGCGGATCACCGGTGTGTCGGTGCCGGAACTGCGGGAGGCGGTACGGCTGTTCTGCGAGCCGGAGGCCGCGATGGTGCTCACCGCGCGCGGGCCGGAGCAGCAGTCCAAGGGCACGGACACGGTGGGCGCGTGGATCAACCTGTGCCTGGCGACCGGCCGCGCCGGGCGCCCGCTGTCCGGGTACGGCTGCCTCACCGGGCAGGGCAACGGGCAGGGCGGGCGCGAACACGGCCAGAAGGCCGACCAGCTGCCCGGCTACCGCAAGCTGACCGACCCGGCGGCGCGGCGGCACGTGGCCGAGGTGTGGGGCGTCGAGCCGGACAGCCTGCCCGGGCCCGGCCGCAGCGCCTACGAGCTGCTGGACGCGCTCGGTACCGACATCCGGGCGCTGCTGCTGATGGGTTCCAACCCGGTGGTGTCCGCGCCGCGCGCCGCGCACGTGGAGGAGCGCGTCAAGGCGCTGGACTTCCTCGCCGTGTGCGACGTGGTGCTGTCGGAGACGGCGGAACTCGCGGACGTGGTGCTGCCGGTGACGCAGTGGGCGGAGGAGACCGGCACGACGACCAGCCTGGAGGGCCGGGTCCTGCTGCGGCGGCAGGCGATCAGCCCGCCGACCGGGGTCCGCAGCGACCTGGAGGTCATGCACGAACTGGCCGCCCGGCTCGGTGTGGAGAAGGGCTTCCCGACCGACCCCGAGGAGGTCTTCGAGGAGCTGCGCCGGGCGAGCGCGGGCGGGCCCGCCGACTACTCCGGGATCACCTACCGGCGGCTGGCGCGGGAGAACGGCGTGTTCTGGCCGTGCCCGGCACCGGCGGAGGGCGGCCCCGCCGCCGGCTCGGCCGGGGAGTCAGCACCTGCCGTGCCCTCCGCGGACGCCGCGCTCGGCGCAGGGGGTCCGGACGCCGCCGCGTCGGGCGGCACGGCCCCGGACGTGCACCCGGGCACCCCGCGCCTGTTCCTCGACCGGTTCGCCACCGAGGACGGCCGGGCCCGCTTCGCCCCCGTCTCGCACCGGGCCGTCGCCGAGGAGCCCGACGCCGAGTACCCGGTGCTGCTGACGACCGGGCGGGTCGTGGCGCAGTACCAGTCCGGCGCCCAGACCCGGCGCGTCGACGAGCTGAACGCCGCCGCGCCCGGCCCGTTCGTGGAGCTGCACCCCCGGCTGGCGGAGCGGCTGGGCGCGGCCGAGGGCGATCCGGTGGCGGTCGTGTCCCGGCGGGGCCGCGCGGTGGCACCGGCCCGGATCACCACGGCCATCCGCCCGGACACCGTCTTCATGCCGTTCCACTGGCCGGGCGAGGGCCGCGCCAACACCCTCACCAACCCGGCACTGGACCCCACGTCACGGATGCCGGAGTTCAAGGCGTGCGCGGTGCGCCTGGAGGCGGTGCAGCCCCAGGCGAGCCCGGCCTGAGCGGCCGGACACCTCCCGGGCCGCGCCGGGACCGGTCCCGGGCGGGCCAGTCCCCGCCCGGGATGATCCGGCCCCCCGCCCGCAGCCGGGCCTCGACGGCGGGCGCGGCCACGTACACCCAGGCCCGCAGCGTCGCCCCGTCGGTGTCCCGGACCACCTCGCGGCTGACCCGCTCGTAGAGGTTGCGGGCGTCGCCCGGGACGTACTCCTCCAGCCGGTCGAGGTCGGCGAGGAGTTCGCCGTACGCGTCCGGCAGGGGCGTGATCAGTGCGCCGGTCACCACGCCGCCGGGCTCCCGCACCGCGAACGGGTAGCCGGGGCCCTCGTAGAGCACCGCGCCCGCCAGGCGGGCCGGTGCCTCGGCCCGGGTGCGGCCGCGCAGCAGGGCGTCGTGGTAGCGCCCGCCCGGGCGGAGGGTGCCGTAGACGAAGAACGGAAGGGTCACGGACACGATTCTCCCCCCGCACACACCCCTCAGTGGGCTGAGGGCCCGCCCGCGCCGGCGGGACCGGCCGCTCCGGAACCTCTCCTGAGCGGCCGGTCCCGCTCGCGCGCTCACCCGTTCACACCTCCGCCCCGCACCCTTCGGCACTTTTCCTTCCGGTAGCCCCCGCAAGGCGCTGACCTGCTGAAACAGTGGTGAGAACGAGGGCTCGCGGCGCCCTTGGACACCCGTTCACCGCACATCTGACGGCTCTTCAGCGAGCGGGCTCGCCGCCGTGCGCTTTACCTCGGAGTGCAGGGGCGCGACCGACGGCGGCACATGGGGGTGTCGCGGGCCGTGGCCCGCCGAAGAGCTCATGAGGAGCATCGATGCGACGTACCTCCCGTCTGCTGATCGGTACCGCGCTCGCCGTCACCGGTGCGGGATCGCTCGCCGCACCCGCGTACGGCGCGGACGGCGGACGCCTGGCGGTGGTGCCGTCCACCGCCGTGCCGGGCGGCGACGTCACCGTGGACACCGCCGTCTGCGGGGACGGCGGCACGGCGGAGGGCGACGCCACCGCGGTGGGTGCCGGGCACTTCACGCTCGCGCCCGGCGCGCACGAGGGCCAGGCGACCGGGCGGTTCCGGGTGCCGTCCAGCGCCCAGCCGGGGACGTACGAGATCGTCGCGCGGTGCACCGGCGGCGGCCCCGAGGTCCGCGGCGACCTGGTGGTCGTCCTGGAGTCGGCCCGGGGGTACGTGCACCCCCGGGGAAGTGTGCGGACGGGGGTCGGCGGCGCCCTGGGCACCGACCCCGTGCAGACCGCGGCCGGCGTGGCGGCTCTCGCCGTCGCCGGCGCGGGCGGTACCTGGCTCCTGCATCGCCGGGCGAGAGGCGACGGGATCTGACGGACACCCTCCGCTGTCCGTCCGCCGGTACCGCACGTCCCCGCCCCCTCCGGGTCCGACGCCCCTCGTGGCCCGGAGGGGGAACGGGTGGAGCCGTCGAGCTGGGAGGCCGACATGGGCAGATTCGGCAGCACGGCCGATGCCGCGATAGCCGGCGTCACCCTCCTCGCCCTGTGCGCCGGCGTGTGGCTGCTGACCGACGCGCGGACGGCGCCCGCGCCACCGCAGCCGTCGGTGGCCGAGGCGCACACCGGGCCGGACCCGCGGCAGTCCGCGGCGCCCGGCCTGCCGCCGTCCCCGCCGGACCGGATCCGCATCCCCGCGATCGGCGTGGACGCCCCCCTGACGGGCCTGGGCCTGACCCGCACCGGCAGCCTCGACGTGCCGCCCGCCGGGCGGAAGAACCTCGCCGGCTGGTACGAGGCCGGCACCACGCCCGGTGAGACCGGCACCGCCATCGTCGCCGGGCACGTCGACAACTCCGAGGGCCCGGCCGTCTTCTTCCGCCTGGGCGCCCTGAGCCGGGGCAGCACCATCGAGGTGGACCGGCGGGACGGCAGCGTGGCCCGGTTCCGGGTGCACGCGGTCGAGGTGTACGACGCGCGGCACTTCCCCGACGAGAAGGTGTACGGCGCGGCGGCCCGGCCCGAGCTGCGGGTGATCACCTGCGGCGGCGGCTACTCGCGCGGCACCGGCTACCAGGGCAACGTCGTCGTCTTCGCGCACCTGACGGGGAGCGCCTGACCCCGCGGAGCGCCCGACCCCGCGGAGCACCTGACCCCGCGGAGCGCCCGACCCGGCGGATGCCCGGGTCAGCGGGCGGGCTCCGCCGGTGCGGCGGCCGCCGCGACAGAGGCCGCCGGTACGGGTGCCGCCGGTAGGGGTGCCGCCGCGACGGAGCCCGCCGGTACGGGCGCCGCGGGGCCCAGGGGGTGCCCGGCGAGGACGTTCGCCCTGCCCCAGTCCCCCAGCGGCTCCAGCGCCGCGTTCAGCGCCTCCCCGCGCTCCGTCAGCGAGTACACCACCCTCGGCGGCACCTCCTCGAACACCTCCCGGTGCACGATCCCGTCCGCCGCCATCTCCCGCAGCTGCGCGGCGAGCACCTTCTCCGTCACCCCGGGCAGCTCCCGGCGCAGCGCGCCGAAGCGGCGCGGCCGCACGTGCAGCTCCCACAGGATGAGCACCTTCCACTTCCCGCCGATCACGTCCATCGCCGCGTCGACGCCGCAGACGTACGACCCCGCCCTTCGTCGCCCCACGGTCATCTCCCGCCACCCCGTCTCTCCGCTGCCTGCACGCTTCCGTCGGGGTAACCACCCACTCGCAAGTACGTACTTGAGCAGGCCGCTCCCCTCCACAAGTCTGAACGCCATGACCGACAACGTCTCTTCCCCCACCCCCCTGACCCTGCTCGGCACCGGTGACATGGGCACCGCCCTCGCCCGCGCCTGGCTCGCCGCCGGCCACCCCGTCACCGTCTGGAACCGCACCCCCGCCCGCGCCGAACCACTCGCCGCCGAGGGCGCCGTCGTCGCGGCGAGCGCGGCCGAGGCGGTGGCCGCCGGCCGGCTGGTGATCGCCTGCCTGCTGGACGACGCCTCGGTCGGCGAGACCCTGGCCGACGCCGAGCTGTCCGGCCGCGATCTGGTCAACCTCACCACCGGCACACCGGGCGAGGGCCGCTCCCGCGCCGCCTGGGCCGAGGCGCGCGGCGCCCGCTTCCTGGACGCGGGCATCATGGCCGTACCGCCGATGATCGGCGACCCGGCGTCGGGGGCGTACGTGTTCTACAGCGGCTCGGCCGAGCTGTTCGAGGAGCACCAAACGACCCTCGCCGTCCCGGCCGCCACCCGCTACGTCGGCACGGACCCCGGGTTCGCCGCGCTGCACGACGTGGCCCTGCTCAGCGGGATGTACGGCATGTTCGCGGGCATCACGCACGCCTTCGCGCTGCTGCGCGGCGAGGACATCGCGCCCAAGGAGTTCGCGCCGCTGCTGGTGTCCTGGCTGAACGCGATGGCGCCGGCCGCGCTGGAGACCGCCGACAAGCTGGTCTCCGGCGACTACGCCAAGGACGTCGTCTCCAACCTCGCCATGCAGGTGGCCGGCAGCGCCACCCTGCTGCGCACCGCCGGGGAGCAGGGCGTCAGCACGGAGCTGCTCACGCCGTTCCTGCGCCTGATGGAGCGCCGCCTCGCCGCCGGGCACGGCGACGAGGACACGACGGGGCTCGTCGGGATGCTCACGGCCGCCACCGGCTGACGCCCGTCCCTCCACGCCCGCCACGGGACCCCGCGTCCGGCCGTCCGGCCGTCCTGTCACGCCAGACGCGGGTCCCCGCGTCCGGCCGTCCGGCCGTCCTGCCACGCCAGACGCGGGTCCCGGTCGTCACCATCCCCTGCCACCCCGGACGCGGGGCCCGGCCGTCCGGTCCCGGCCGTCCGGTCCCGCCGTCCGGTCCTCACACCACCCCCGCCCCGCGTGCCGGCAACCCTCACACCCACCCCCCGCCGCCGCTGAGGGCAGCGTTCCTCGCGGGAAACAGATGTGATGCGGTCGGTTAACACCCACCCCGCAGGCTCTTCACATGACCTCGAATGCGCGTGTGGTGGTGATCGGCTCCGGCCTGGCGGGCGTACGGCTCGCCCGGCGGCTCGGCGAGCTGGGCACGCCCGCGCTGCTCGTCGGCGAGGAGGAGCACCGCCCGTACAACCGGGTCCTGCTCGCCGAGGTGCTGGCCGGCCGGCTCCACCCGGACGTGATCGCCCTGCCCGGCCTGCCCGCCCCGGCGGAGCTGGTCCGCGCCCGGGTGACCGGGATCGACCGCGCCGCGCGGACCCTGAGCTGCGCGGACGGATCGGAGATCGCATACGGCACGCTGGTGCTGGCCACCGGCTCCAACCCGGTCCTGCCGCCGCTGCGCGGCCTGTTCGGCACCGACCACGTACTGCCGGAGGGCGTCCACGCCTTCCGCACCATGGACGACTGCCTGGACCTGTCGAAGGCGGTACGCCCCGGGGTGCGCGCGGTCGTCATCGGCGGCGGGCTCCTCGGGGTCTCCGCCGCCCGCGCGCTCGCCGTGCGCGGCGCCCAGGTCGTCCTCGCCCAGCAGTCCGAGCGGCTGATGGAGCGCCAGCTCGACCCGGCCGCGTCCCAGCTGGTCAAGCGCCATCTGACGGACCTCGGCGTCGAGGTGCACACCGAGTGCCGGGTCCGGGACGTACGGGTCGTCGCCGGCGCGGTCCGCTCGGTGGAGATGGCCGACGGATACGCCCTCGACGCCGACATCGTGGTCCTGGCCTGCGGCGTCCGCCCCCGCGCGGGGCTCGCCTCGGCGGCCGGGCTCGCGGTCCACAAGGGCGTCCTCGTCGACGACGAGCTGCGCACCTCCGACCCGCAGGTGTACGCGATCGGCGACTGCGCCCAGCACGACGGCACCCTGTACGGCCTCGCCGCCCCCGCGCTGGACCAGGCCGACACCCTCGCCGAGCTGCTGGCCGGCCGCCCCGGCGCCCGCTACACCGGCACCCGTTCCCTCACCCGCCTCACCCTGGCCGGCCGGGCCCCCTTCGACCTCGCCGCGTTCGGCGAGACCGAGGCCCGCCCCGGTGACGACGTCGTGCAGCTCACCGACGCCACCCGAGGCACGTACCGCAAGGTCGTCGTCCGCGACGACCGCCTGGTCGGCGGGGTCCTCGTCGGCGAACTCGGCACCGTCGGCGCGCTCGCCCGCGCCTGGGAGGGAGCAGAGCCGCTCCCCGACGACGGCCCCCTGCTCCACCTGCTCACCAATGATGGAGGCTCCTGATGTCCACGACCGCACCCGGTGGGGACCGCCCCACGATCGTGCTCGTCGGCCATGGCATGGTCGGCCAGCGCTTCCTCGAAGCGCTCGCCGAGCGCGGCCTGACCGCCACGCACCGCGTGGTCGTGCTCTGCGAGGAGCCGCGTCCCGCCTACGACCGCGTCCAGCTCACCTCGTACTTCGCGGGCAAGACCGCTGAGGACCTCTCCCTGACCGACCCGGGGTTCATCGACAAGCACGGCATCGACCTGCGCGTCGGCGACCCGGCGGAGACGGTCGACCGCGCGGCGCGCAAGGTCACCGCCCGCTCCGGCGAGGTCTTCGAGTACGACGTCCTGGTGCTGGCCACCGGCTCGTACCCGTTCGTCCCGCCGGTCCCCGGCAAGGACGCGGCCGGCTGTTTCGTCTACCGCACGATCGAGGACCTGCTCGCCATCGAGGAGTACGCCCGGACCAGGGCGACGACGGGCGCGGTGGTCGGCGGCGGCCTGCTCGGCCTGGAGGCCGCGGGAGCCCTCAAGGGCCTGGGCCTGTCCACCCACATCGTGGAGTTCGCCCCGCGCCTGATGCCGGTGCAGGTCGACGACGGCGGCGGCACGGCCCTGCTGCGCACCATCGAGGGCATGGGCCTGACGGTGCACACCGGCACCGGCACCCAGGAAATCATCATGGACGCCGAGGGCGCCGTGAGCGGCATGAAGCTGTCGGACGGCAGCGAGCTCGCGGTGGACATGGTGGTGTTCAGCGCCGGCGTGCGCCCCCGTGACCAGCTGGCCCGCGACTGCGGCCTGACGGTCGGCGAGCGCGGCGGCATCACCGTCGACGAGCAGTGCCGCACGGTCACCGACCCGCACGTGTTCGCCATCGGCGAGTGCGCGCTGGCGGCGGACGGCCGGGTCTACGGCCTGGTCGCCCCCGGCTACGAGCAGGCCGAGACGGTGGCCGCGACGATCGCCGCCGACGAGGCCGCGTTCACCGGCGCCGACCTGTCCACCAAGCTCAAGCTGCTCGGCGTGGACGTGGCCTCCTTCGGCGACGCGCACGGCACCGCCGAGGACTGCCTCGACGTCGTCTACTCCGACTCCCGCAGCGGCCTGTACAAGAAGCTGGTCATCGGCCGCGACGGCACCCTGCTCGGCGGCATCCTGGTCGGTGACGCGGAGGCGTACGGCACCCTGCGCGCCCTCACCGGTTCGGTCCCGCCGATCGCCCCCGAGTCGCTGGTGCTGCCGGCCGGTGCCAGTGGCGGCGCCCAGCTCGGCCCGTCCGCGCTGCCCGACGACGCGGTGGTCTGCTCCTGCCACAACGTCACCAAGGGCACCATCCGCGGCGCGGTCACCGAGCACCAGTGCACCACCGTCCCCGAGGTCAAGAAGTGCACCAAGGCCGGCACCGGCTGCGGCTCCTGCGTCAAGGTCCTCGGCCAGCTGGTCACCGCCGAGCTGGAGGCGAGCGGCGTCGAGGTCGACAAGGGCCTGTGCGGCTGCTTCGGGCAGACCCGCGAGGAGCTGTACGAGATCGTCCTGGCCCTGGGCATCACGTCGTACCAGGAGCTGCTGGACCGGCACGGCCGGGACGGCGCCCGGGGCGGCGAGGGCTGCGACACCTGCAAGCCGGCCGTCGCCTCGATCATCGCCTCCCTCGCCCCGGCCATCGGCGCGAACGGCTACGTCCTGGACGGTGAGCAGGCCTCCCTCCAGGACACCAACGACCACTTCCTCGCCAACCTCCAGCGCAACGGCTCGTACTCCGTCGTCCCTCGCATCCCCGGCGGTGAGATCGCCCCGGAGAAACTCATCGTGATCGGCGAGATCGCCCGCGACTTCGGCCTCTACACGAAGATCACCGGCGGCCAGCGGATCGACATGTTCGGCGCGCGGGTCGAGCAGCTGCCGCTGATCTGGGCCCGCCTGGTGGACGCCGGCTTCGAGTCCGGCCACGCGTACGGCAAGTCCCTGCGCACCGTGAAGTCCTGCGTGGGCCAGACCTGGTGCCGCTACGGCGTCCAGGACTCCGTCCGGATGGCGATCGACCTGGAGCTGCGCTACCGGGGCCTGCGCTCGCCGCACAAGCTCAAGTCGGCCGTCTCCGGCTGCGCCCGGGAGTGCGCGGAGGCCCAGTCGAAGGACTTCGGCGTGATCGCCACCTCCAACGGCTGGAACCTGTACGTCGGCGGCAACGGCGGCGCCACCCCCCGCCACGCCGACCTGCTGGCGCAGGACCTGTCGGACGCCGAACTGGTCCGCCTGATCGACCGCTTCCTGATGTTCTACATCCGCACGGCGGACCGTCTGGAGCGCACGTCGACCTGGCTGGAGCGCATCCCCGGCGGCCTGGACCACGTGCGGGACGTGGTCGTGCACGACTCGCTGGGCATCTGCGACGAACTGGAGTCGCTGATGAAGGCGCACGTGGCGCACTACCGCGACGAGTGGGCGGAAACGATCAACGACCCCGAGAAGCTCGCCCGTTTCGTCTCCTTCGTGAACGCCCCCGACACCCCCGACCCGGTGGTCGGGTTCGTCCCCGAACGCGACCAGATCAAGCCCGACCTGCCGCTGCTGTCGATCGGCAGGCGCCCCTCGGAAGACGTGGAAGACGTGGAAGACGTCCTGGAAGGAATGGCCCAGCGATGACCCTGACCCTCGAGACGACCGCCCTCAAGGTCCAACTGCACCTGACCGACAGCTGGTTCACGGTGTGCGACCTGCACCAGCTGATCCCCGGCCGCGGCGTGGCGGCCCTGCTGCCGGACGGCAGCCAGGTGGCCGTCTTCCGCGACCGCAGGGACCGGGTGTACGCCATCGACAACCGCGATCCGTTCACCGGCGCGGCGGTGCTCTCCCGCGGCCTCACCGGCACCGACCAGGGCCGCCCCTTCGTCGCCTCGCCCCTGCTCAAGCAGCGCTTCGACCTGCTCTCCGGCCAGTGCCTGGACGACGAGACGGTCAGCGTGACGGCGTACGAGGTCCGCACGGCGTGACGGCGTACGTCCGCACGGCGTGACGGCGCCTGTGACGCACGAGGCGTGCGTGACCTGACGGCGCTGACGCGACTCACGAGGCCCGCGCGATCCGACGGTACCGCTGCGTCTTACGAGGTCCGTGCGTCGTGACGGCACGGAGTGGCGCGCGCTCGGCCCCTGGCGGCCGAGGCGCCGCCCACCCGTCATGGGCCGTCCACGGCCCGTCCACCCCGCTCCCTTAGCGTCCCTGACCGCATGACCTCGCCGTCGACCGGCGGCGGGGCGGTCACGCCACCTCTTGGAGTGAGAGTGGAACGTCGTAGCCTCCTGCGTGCAGCCGTCCTCGGCGGTACGACCGCAGCCCTCGGTGGAAGCCTGTGGCGCGGCGCCGCGTACGCGGCCCCCGCGCAGCCTGGCACGGGCCCCTACGGGGCACTCGGTTCCCCCGACGCCAACGGCATCAGACTCCCCAGCGGCTTCACCAGCCGGGTCATCGCCCGCTCCGGGCAGACGGTCCCCGGCACCTCGTACACCTGGCACAACGCCCCCGACGGCGGTGCCTGCTACGCCGACGGCACCGGCTGGATCTACGTGTCCAACTCGGAGATCAACCCGGGCGGCGGCGTGAGCGCGGTGAAGTTCTCGTCCACCGGCGCGATCACCGGCGCGTACCGCATCCTGTCCAACACCCGCACCAACTGCGCGGGCGGCAAGACCCCGTGGAACACCTGGCTGTCCTGCGAGGAGGTGTCCCTCGGCTACGTCTACGAGACCGACCCGTGGGGCGTGAACGCGGCGGTCCGCCGGGACGCGATGGGCCGCTTCAAGCACGAGGCGGCGGCCGCCGACCCGGTCCGCAGGGTGATCTACCTGACCGAGGACGAGACCAACGGCCGCTTCTACCGCTTCATCCCCACCACCTGGGGCAACCTCTCCTCCGGCACCCTCCAGGTCATGGTCGCCGGCAGCGGCACCTCCGGTTCGTTCAGCTGGGCCGACATCCCCGACCCGGACGGCTCCCCGACCACCACCCGCACCCAGGTCTCCGGCTCCAAGTCCTTCAACGGCGGCGAGGGCTGCTACTACGCGAACGACACGGTCTGGTTCACCACCAAGGGCGACAACCGCGTCTGGCAGCTCAACCTCACCAACAACACCTACGAGCTGGCGTACGACGACTCCCTCGTCTCCTCCGGCACCGCCCCCCTCACCGGTGTGGACAACATCACCGGCTCCTCCTCCGGCGACCTGTTCGTCGCCGAGGACGGGGGCAACATGGAGATCTGCGTGATCACGCCGAGCGACGTGATAGCCCCCTTCCTGCGCATCGACGGCCAGTCCGGCTCGGAGATCACGGGACCGGCGTTCTCCCCCGACGGCCGGCGCCTGTACTTCTCCAGCCAGCGCGGTACGAGCGGCAGCTCCACCGGCGGCATCACCTACGAGGTGACGGGCCCCTTCCGGGTGTGATGCCCGCCCGGGTCCCGGTTTGAGATGTCGGTGGGACACGAGGACGCTGGAGGCGGCGACCCGCGTCGCTGTCGAGTTCCTGTCAGGTCGGCCGAGCCGGTCGAGCCCGCCGGGAACGCGGAGTTCCATCGAGTCCCACCGGCCTTTCATGCCCCACCTTCCCGGAGGCACGAACCATGACCCGGAACCACCCCCAGCCGTCCCGGCGCGCCGTGCTCGGCGGCGCGGCCGCCGCCCTGACCGCGACCGCCGGAACCGGCACGGCCCGGGCCACCACGGCCCGGGCCACCTGGCCGACCGAGTTCCCGCTCCCCGACGGCTTCCTCCCCGAGGGCATCACGATCGGCGGCGGGCCGTACGCCTACATGGGCTCCCGCGCCGACGGCGCGATCCTCCGCACGGACCTGCGCACGGGCGCGTACGAGACCGTCCGCGCCGGCACGCCGGGCACGGCCTCGATCGGCCTGAAACTGGACCGCGACGGACTGCTGTACGTGGCCGGGGGCGGCGGCGGCACCGCGCGGGTGCTCGACGCGCGCGGCGGCGCGCTGCTGCGGACGTACCAGCTGACCGCGCCCTCCGGCCAGTTCGTCAACGACGTCGTCCTGACCGGCGACCGCGCCTGGTTCACCGACTCCCGCGCGGCGGTCCTGCACGGCGTCCCGCGCGGCGGCGACGGCGCGGTCCGCGCCCTGCCCCTGACGGGCGACTGGATCCAGACGCCCGGCGTCAACAACGCCAACGGCATCGTGGCGACGCCGGACGGCCGGGGCCTGATCGTCGTGCGCAGCACGCCGGGCGAGCTGTACCGGGTGTCCCCGCGCACCGGGACCGCCGCCCGGATCACCCTCCGGGGCGCCGACTCGGTACTGAACGGCGACGGCCTGGTCCGCATCGGCCACACCCTGTACGTGGTCCAGAACCGCCTGAACCTGATCAGCGTCTGGACCCTCGCCCGCGACCTGCGCACGGCCACCCTGACCCGCACGATCACCGACCCCCGCTTCGACGTCCCCTCCACCGCGGCCCGCTACGGCCACCGCCTGTACCTGGTCAACGCGCGCTTCACCAGCCCCCAGACACCGGAGACGACGTTCAACGGGGTGGCGGTCCCGCTCTGACCAGCGCACACACAAAGATCACAGAATGACCACATCCCCCGCGGGTCACGTGGGCCCGGTATTACGTTCATCCCCTCACGTAACGCCTCTGGGGGACGAGATGACCCACCCGTACACGCCACCGCCGCCGCCCGCCGTTCGCCCCGCTCCCCGGTGGGCCCGCAAACGGTACGCGCTCCCCGCGCTCGCGCTGGCCTTCTTCCTCGGCATCGGGGCCGGCGCGAGCGACGGCGAAGAGCGGCGGACGACCGACGCCCGGCCGGCCGCCGCCCGGCCCGTCCCGACCGAGACGGTGACCGCGACGGCGACGGTGACGCGGGCCCCGCGAGCGGAACCGACGCCCACGGTGACCGTCACCAGGACGGTCACCGCCACCAGGACGGTCACCGCCGAACCGCCGGCCGGCTCCGACTACGACTACGACTCCGGCTCCGGCTCCGGCTCCGGCTCCGGCTCCGGCGGCTCGTCGGACGCCGACGTCTACTACGCCAACTGCAGCGAGGCCCGCGCGGCCGGCGCCGCCCCCATCCTGCGCGGTGAGCCCGGCTACGCCTCCCACCTGGACCGCGACGACGACGGGGTCGCCTGCGACGCCTGAGCCGCCGCCACGAGGAGCCCCGGCGGGCCCGCCGCGGTGCCGCGTCCGTGCGGGTCACCGCGTGGACCGGGAGGGCGGCCCCGGGCGAACGGAGAAGGGCGGCACCCCCGCACGGGGTGCCGCCCTTCGGCCGGGCCTGGTGACAGGCCATCGTGAGCCGGAACCGCCGCCGGATCGTGGTGGTCGGGGATCAAACGGCGGTTCCGGGGTTCTGGGGTCAGCGGTGGTCGCTGCCCGCCGACTGCGAGGCCGCCCGGCCCGCCTCCAGCCGCGCCACCGGAATCCGGAACGGCGAGCAGGAGACGTAGTCCAGCCCCACCTCGTGGAAGAAGTGGACGGACTCCGGGTCACCGCCGTGTTCGCCGCAGACGCCGAGCTTGAGGTCGGGACGGGTGGCGCGGCCGGCCTTGGCGGCGGCGGCGACCAGCGAGCCCACGCCGTCCTTGTCGATCGTCTCGAAGGGCGACACGCCGAAGATGCCCCTCTCCAGGTACGCGGTGAAGAACGAGGCCTCCACGTCGTCCCGGCTGAAGCCCCACACCGTCTGCGTCAGGTCGTTGGTGCCGAAGGAGAAGAACTCCGCGGCCTCCGCGATCTGGCCGGCGGTCAGCGCGGCGCGCGGCAGCTCGATCATGGTGCCGATCGCCAGCTTGAGCGACGTACCGGTCGCCGCCTCGACCTCCGCGACCACCGTGTCGGCCTCCTCGCGGACGATCTCCAGCTCCTGGACCGTGCCCACCAGCGGGATCATGATCTCGGCGCGCGGGTCGCCCTTCGCGGCCTTGCGCTCGGCCGCGGCCTCGGCGATCGCCCGTACCTGCATGGTGAACAGGCCGGGGATGACCAGGCCGAGGCGCACGCCGCGCAGGCCGAGCATCGGGTTCTGCTCGTGCAGGCGGTGGACCGCCTGGAGCAGGCGCAGCTCGTTCTCGTGCGGCTCCTGCCGGGACTCGGCCAGGGCCACCCGGACCGACAGCTCGGTGATGTCGGGGAGGAACTCGTGCAGCGGCGGGTCCAGGAGGCGGATCGTCACCGGGAGGCCGTCCATCGCCTCGAACAGCTCGACGAAGTCCCGCTTCTGCAAGGGGAGGAGTTCCTTCAGGGACTCCTCGCGCTCCGCCTCCGTGTCCGCCAGGATCAGGCGCTCGACCAGCTCACGCCGGTCGCCGAGGAACATGTGCTCGGTGCGGCACAGGCCGATGCCCTGGGCGCCGAAGCGGCGGGCGCGCAGCGCGTCCTCGGCGTTGTCCGCGTTGGCCCGCACCCGCAGCCGGCGCTTGCGGTCGGCGAACGCCATGATGCGGTGGACCGCCTCGACCAGCTCGTCGGCGTCGTCGGCACCCGCGTGCATACGGCCCTCGAAGTACTCCACGACCGGGGACGGGACCACCGGCACCTCGCCGAGGTACACCTTGCCCGAGGAGCCGTCGATGGAGATGACGTCGCCCTCCTCCACCACCTGGCCGCCCGGCACCGTCATCCGGCGGCGCTTGGTGTCGACCTCCAGCTCCTCCGCGCCGCAGACACAGGTCTTGCCCATGCCACGGGCGACCACGGCCGCGTGGGAGGTCTTGCCGCCGCGCGAGGTGAGGATGCCCTCGGCCGCGATCATGCCGTCCAGGTCGTCGGGGTTGGTCTCGCGGCGGATCAGGATGACCTTCTCCCCCGAGCGGGACCACTTCACCGCGGTGTACGAGTCGAAGACCGCCTTGCCGACCGCCGCGCCGGGCGAGGCCGCGATGCCCCGGCCGACCTGCGCCACCTTGGCGCTCTCGTCGAAGCGGGGGAACATCAGCTGGGCGAGCTGGGCGCCGGTCACCCGCTGGAGCGCCTCGGCCTCGTCGATCAGGCCCTGGTCCACCAGCTGGGTCGCGATGCGGAAGGCGGCACCCGCGGTGCGCTTGCCGACGCGGGTCTGGAGCATCCACAACTGGCCGCGCTCGATCGTGAACTCGATGTCGCAGAGGTCCTTGTAGTGGTTCTCCAGCGTCTCCATGATCTGCATCAGCTGGTCGTACGACTTCTTGTCGATCCGCTCCAGCTCCGCGAGCGGGACGGTGTTGCGGATGCCCGCCACCACGTCCTCGCCCTGGGCGTTCTGGAGGTAGTCGCCGTAGACGCCCTGGTGGCCGGAGGCGGGGTCGCGGGTGAAGGCGACGCCGGTGCCGGAGTCGGGGCCGAGGTTGCCGAAGACCATCGAGCAGACGTTGACGGCCGTGCCCAGGTCGTGCGGGATGCGCTCCTGGCGGCGGTAGAGCTTGGCCCGGTCGCCGTTCCACGAGTCGAAGACCGCCTTGATGGCGAGGTCCATCTGCTCGCGCGGGTCCTGCGGGAAGTCCCGGCCCGCCTCCTTCTTGACGATCTTCTTGAAGGCGGTGACGAGCTTCTTCAGGTCGGCGGCCTCCAGCTCGGTGTCGACCGCGGCCTTCTTGGCCTCCTTCGCCTTCTCCAGCGCCTCCTCGAAGAGGTCGCCGTCGACGCCGAGGACGGTCTTGCCGAACATCTGGATGAGGCGGCGGTAGGAGTCCCAGGCGAACCGCTCGTCACCGGCCTGCTTGGCCAGGCCCTGCACGGACTTGTCGGACAGGCCGATGTTGAGGACGGTGTCCATCATGCCGGGCATGGAGAACTTGGCACCCGAGCGGACCGACACGAGGAGGGGGTCGTCGGCCTGACCGAGCTTCTTGCCCATCTTCTGCTCCAGCGCGTCGAGGTGCGCACTCACCTCGTCACGCAGTGCCACCGGCTCCTCGCCGCTGTCGAGGTAGACCTTGCAGGCCTCGGTGGTGATGGTGAAGCCAGGGGGGACCGGAAGGCCCAGGTTGGTCATCTCGGCGAGGTTCGCGCCCTTGCCGCCGAGGAGGTCCTTGAGGTCCTTGTTGCCCTCGGTGAAGTCGTAGACGAACTTCACGCCCTCAACGCTGCTGCCGGATTCGGCTACCTGGGGATCTTTGTTTTCCGACACGGGTCTCGACTCCTCGAGGACGCGGTGGCTGCCCTGACGGCCAGGAACATACCCAGATCGAAGGCGCCTGGGTACGTCTACTTGCGCGTCATACGCCTGTAACCACTCGTCCGCCACCGGATCAAAAGTCAAAGCTTGGTAAGCTGTGACGGCCGAATGTTTTCATTTCTTGAACGCAAGCTCCCTCAGATACGGGATGTTGCGCTCATGTGAGCGGCCTCCAGCACGCTTGTTTTCGATCGATGAACGATCAAACGGTGGCACTCAGTGCCACCCCTTGGAGAAGTGCAGTCGCCCACGATCCGCTCATCTGAGCGTAGCCCTTATCAAGGGTGGCGAGAATCACGCTGCCACAGGCGGCGGCATTTCACCATGCGGACGTCACACGCCCAGCGCCCGCAGCCGCTCCTCCACCCGGTCCGGCGCGTACAGGTGCTCCACCACCAGCGCACCCGCCCCTACCAGTCCCGCCCGCTCCTCCAGCCGCGAGGTCACCACCTCCAGCCGGGCCGTGGAGCGCGGCAGCGCCCGCTGGTACAGCAGTTCGCGCACACCCGTCAGGAAGGGGGTCCCGGCCAGATCTCCGGCGATCATCAGCACCCCGGGGTTCAGCAGCGTCACGACCGTCGCCAGCACCTCGCCGACCCGGCGCCCGGCCTCCCGCGCCAGCCCCACCGCCTGGGGGTGCCCGGCCGCCAGCAGCCCCCGCACGTCCGAACCGGACGCCGCCGGCACACCGGCCTCGGCCAGCCGCCGGGCCACGGCACCGCCGCTGGCGACGGCGGCCAGACACCCGTACGCGCCGCACCGGCACAGCGCGTCGGCGCCCTCCGGCACCCGGATGTGGCCGAGGTCCCCGGCGCCGCCGTCCACGCCCCGGTAGAGCGAGCCGTCGACGACCACCCCCGCGCCTATGCCGGTGGAGACCTTGACCAGGACGAACGCCGAGCAGCGGGGGTGGCTCGTGCGCTGCTCGCCGTAGGCCATGAGGTTCGCGTCGTTGTCGACGAGGACCGGGACGGGCCCGGCGCCGGTGTGCTCGGTGAACGCCCGGCCCAGCCGGCCGCGTATGTCGTAGCCGTCCCAGCCCGGCATGATCGGGGGCTGGACGACCCGGCCGGTGCCGGTGTCGACCGGGCCGGGGACGGCGAGGCCGATGCCGCAGACCTCGGCGGCGCCGCGGCCGGCCTGCCGCAGCAACCGGGCGAACCACCGCCCCAGTTCGCCGAGCACCTGCTCCGGGCCGTCCTCGACGACCAGCGTGCCGCCGTGCTCGGCGAGCACGTCACCGGTCAGCGAGAGCACGGCCACGCGGGCGTGGCGCGTGTCCAGGTCGGCGGCGAGGACGACCGCGTGCGCGTCGTCGAACTCCAGGGTGATGGAGGGGCGGCCGCCGAGCGGGGAGTCCACCGGGCCGCCGGCCCCCTCGCGCAGCCAGCCCGCACGGAACAGGCGGTCCAGGCGCTGGCCGACGGTGGCCCGGGACAGGCCGGTGACCTGCTGGAGGGCGCCCCGGGTGGTGGCGCGGCCGGTGCGCACGAGTGCGAGCAGCTCCCCCGCGCTGGCCTGGGTCGTGGAACGTCCGGACATGCGCACCCCCTTGTGTTTCCCCACCCTGCATTACATAGTGGGTTTTGCGTGTTAAATAGACGTAACTCTACGGTAGCCGGGCTCGCCCCGGCCCGCCGGACGTCTTCCGGGGAGCCCCGAGTGGATCGCACCACCCACGTCACCGACCGGCCGGCCCGGTCCGCGGTCGCATACGATCCCGGCGCACGGGCCGGGACACCGCACCTGAGGGCCGCGCGTGTGCTCGCCGGCAACTGGACCGGAACGTCCACGGTGCCCTCACGCGCGCTGTACCCGCACCAGTGGTCCTGGGACTCGGGGTTCGTCGCGATCGGGCTGCGGCACCTGTCGCCGTTACGGGCGCAGACGGAACTGGAGACGCTGCTGGCCGCGCAGTGGGGCGACGGGCGGATCCCGCACATCGTCTTCAACCCCTCCGTGCCGCTCGACGCGTACTTCCCGAGCCCCGACTTCTGGCGCTCCTCGACCGCGGGCCGCGCCGCGGGCGCCCCGCGCACCGTACAGACCTCCGGCATCGTGCAGCCACCGGTGCACGCGCTGGCGGCGTGGCTGGTGCACCGCGCCGACCCGGGGCTGTCGCGGGCGCGCGGCTTCCTCGCCCGGGTGTACCCGCGGCTGGCGGCCTGGCACCGGTATCTGCTGCACCGGCGGGACCTGGGCGGCGCCGGCCTGGCGTCGGTGATCCATCCCTGGGAGCAGGGCATGGACAACAGCCCCTGCTGGGACGCCCCCCTCGCCCGCGTCACCCCGGCCCCGGCCCGCACCTTCCGCCGCGCCGACCTCGCCCACGGCGCGCCCGAGGACCGGCCGACGGACCTGGACTACGGACGGTACGTACGGCTGGCGGCGGACTACCGCGACCGGTGCTACCGGGACGCGCCGGCGGGGGACGCGGGCGCCGGGGCGGACGCGTTCGCGGTGGAGGACCCCGCGTTCAACGCCCTGCTGATCGCCTCCGAGCACGCGCTGGCGCGGATCGCGCGCGAGCTGGGCGCGACCGGCACGGCCCGCCGGGCCCGGGCGGAACGGCTGACCGGCGTGCTGGTCGAGCGGCTGTGGCAGCCGGAGGCGGGGATGTTCCTCTGCCGGGACCTGCGCGGCGGCGGGCCGGTGCCCGAGCGCGGCGTCTGCGGCCTGGTCCCCCTGCTGCTGCCCGGCCTCCCCCGCGACGTCGCCGACGCCCTCGTGCGCACCCTGGCCGGACCGCACTTCGGGGCGCGGCTGGTGCCCAGTTACGACCTGCTCGGCGAGGCGTTCGACCCGCACCGGTACTGGCGCGGGCCCGCGTGGTTCAACACGGGCTGGCTGCTGGAGCGGGGGCTCAGGACGCACGGCGCGAGCGCGCGGGCCGACGCCCTGCGCGACGCGATGATCGAGGCCGCCGACGCCTCCGGGTTCGCGGAGTACGTGGACCCGCACACCGGCGAGGCCCGCGGGGCGACCGGCTTCAGCTGGACCGCCGCGCTCACGCTCGACCTACTGCAAGCCAAGGACGTCAACGGAGCCAAGGGGAGGGACCGGGGATGACGGACCGGCATCATCTGCTCGTGTACGGGGGGACGTTCGCCGCCGTCGGCGACGGCGGGGACATCAGCGGCGTGCGCGGCGGCAGCGCACCGCAGGGCCTGTTCGTGCGGGACGCCCGGCACCTGAGCCGCTGGCAGCTCACCGTCGACGGGGCCGTGCCCGAGGCGCTCAGCCCGGTCGCCGGCGGGGACACCGCCCGCTGTGTCCTGGTGCCGCGCGGCGGCCGGCAGGAACCGGCCGCCTGCACGCTCTTCCGGGAGCAGGCCGTCGGGGACAGCTCCTTCGTGGAGCTGCTGCGGGTCACCAGCAACCGCCCGGCGCCGGCCACGGTCCGCCTCGCGCTCACCGTCGACGCCGACTTCACCGACCAGTTCGAGCTGCGCTCCGACCACCGCACGTACGCCAAGGCCGGTGCCGTCCGCGCCCGGCAGGCCGTCGAGGACGGCGTGGAGTTCACCTACCGGCGGGGCGCGTGGCTGTCGCGCACGACGGTGACCGCCGACCCCGCGCCGGACGCCGTGGAGGAGACCGGCACCGGCGCCCGCCGCCTGGTGTGGGCCGTGGAGCTGCCGGCGCACGGCACGGCCGAGCTGACCCTGCGGGTGGTCGCCCGCCCGCACGGCGAGAAGCGGGCGCTGCGCGTGCCCCGCTCCCCGGCCGCCGTGACCGAGCGGCTGCTGGCGCTGGAGGGCGCCTTCCTGGAGGGCGTCGCCTTCCCGACCGGCTGGCCGGAGCTGTCGGCGGCCTGCGCGCGCGGCCTGGCCGACCTCGCCGCGCTGCGGGTCCCGGCCACCGGCCCGGACGGCGAGGAGCTGCGCGTCCCGGCCGCGGCGGCCCCGTGGTTCCTGACCCTGCTGGGCCGGGACGCCCTGCTGACCTCCCTCTTCGCCCTGCCCTACCGCCCCCGGCTCGCCGCCGCCACCCTCCCCGCCCTCGCCGCCACCCAGGCGACCGGGACGGAGCCCGCCGCGGTCGCCCAGCCCGGCAAGATCGTGCACGAGGTGCGCCACGGCGAGCTGGCGCACTTCGGGCAGGTGCCCTACGGGCGCTACTACGGCTCGGTGGACGCCACCCCGCTCTTCCTGGTGCTGCTCGGCGCGTACGTCGAACAGACCGCGGACACCGGCCTGGCCCGCCGCCTGGAGCCGCACGCCCGCGCGGCCGTGGGCTGGATGCTGGACCACGGCGGGCTGACCTCCCGCGGCTACCTGGTGTACCGCGCCGACCAGGGCGGCCTCGCCAACCAGAGCTGGAAGGACTCCGTCGGCGCGATCTGCGGCGCCGACGGCGACCGGCCGGCCGGCCCGGTGACGGCGGCCGGCGCGCAGGGCTACGCGTACGACGCGCTGCGCCGCACGGCGTGGCTGGCCCGCACGGTGTGGGACGACGGGACGTACGCGGCGCTGCTGGAGCAGGCGGCCGGTGACCTGCGCGACCGCTTCCAGCGCGACTTCTGGATGCCGGACCGGTCCTTCCCCGCCCTGGCGCTGGACGGCGCCGGCCGCCGGGTGGACGCGCTGGCCTCGGACGCCGGGCACCTGCTGTGGTCCGGGCTGCTCGACAAGGAGTACGGCGAGGCGGTCGGCCGGCGGCTCCTCGAACCCGACTTCTTCTCCGGCTGGGGGGTGCGCACGCTGGCGGCCGGGCAGGGGGCGTACCACCCGCTGTCGCACCACCGCGGCGCGGTCTGGCCGCACGACAACGCGCTGATCGCGCTGGGCCTGGCGCGCTACGGCCTGCACGACGAGGCCCGCACGGTCGCCCACGCGCTGGTCGACGCGGCGACCGCGACCGGGCACCGGCTGCCGCAGGTGCTCGCCGGGTACGGCCGGGACGGCCACGCCGAGCCGGTGCCCTGTCCGCACGCCTGCGTCCGGGAGTCGCGCGCGGCGGCGACACCGCTGGCCCTGCTGACGGCGGTCGGCGGCGCGTGAGCCGCCGGCGCCGGACGGCCGCGGCGGCGGTGGATTTCCGGCGGCGCTGAACGCCGGGGGGCGGCGGGCCGTACCTGTGGGTGGCGGACCCGTTCCCCCACGCCGGGTCCGCCGACCGCACCACGCCGTCGTACGGAAGGACCCTCGGGTGGCTGTCTTCACGCGTCAACCACGGCGCACGAACGGTGACGCACCCGAGGCACCCGACGCGCCGCCCGCGTCCTGGGCCGCGCCGTCACCGCCCTGTCCGCGGCGCTGGTCCTGGCGGCGCTGCTGCTGCCCAACACCCTGCACACCGTCACGCCGGGTATGTTCGTGCGCGTCCCGGTGGAGGCGATCGTCACGGCGGCCGTGCTGCTGGCGCTGCCGCGCCGCCGCCCGAGGCTGGCGGTCGCCGTCGCCGCCGGGCTCGCGCTCGCCGCGTCGACCGCGCTGAACGTGCTCGACATGGGCTTTTACGAGTACCTCGGCCGGCGCTTCGACCTCGTGCTCGACTGGGGGCTGCTCGACGACGCCCGGTCGTACCTGCGGGACGCGATGGGCCCGGCCGGAGCGACCCTGCTCCTGATCGGCGCCCTGGCCCTGGCCGCCGCGCTGTGCGCGGCGCTGACGCTGGCGACGGTCCGGCTCAGCGGCGTACTGGCGCGGCACCGCACGGTCGCCGTCCGCTCGACGCTCGCCGCCGCCGTCGTGTGGACGCTGGCGTACGCCCTGGGCGTCCAGTTCGCCGGGCTGCCGGTCGCGGCCGACAACGCGGTGGCACTGGCGGAGAGCCGGGTGCGGCGGGTGCAGGCGACGCTGCGGGACGAGGCGGCGTTCGCCCGGGAGGCGAAGGCGGACGTCTTCGCCGGCACCCCCGGCGAGCAGCTGGTGCCGGACCTGCGCGGCAAGGACGTCCTGTTCGTCTTCATCGAGAGCTACGGCCGCAAGGCGGTGGAGGACCCGCTGATCTCGCCCGGCGTCCGGCGCACCCTGGACACCGCCACCGACGGCCTCGCCGAGGCGGGCTTCGCGGCGAGGAGCGGCTGGCTGACCTCCTCGACCTTCGGCGGCAGCAGCTGGCTGGGCCACTCCACGTTCCTGTCCGGGCTGTGGGTCGACAGCCAGCAGCGGTACGCGACCGTCACCTCCGGGGACCACCTGACCCTCACCAAGGCGTTCCAGAAGACCGGTGACTGGCGGACCGCCGGGATCATGCCGGGGGTGCAGAAGGGCTGGCCGGAGGCGGCGTTCTACGGCCTGGACACCGTGTACGACGCCTTCGAACTGGGCTACCGGGGCCCGAAGTTCAGCTGGTCGACCATGCCGGACCAGTACGCGCTGGAGGCGTTCCAGCGGCTGGAGCACGGCCGGCCGCGCACCCGGCCGCTGATGGCGGAGATCATCCTGACCTCCAGCCACCAGCCCTGGTCGCCGCTGCCGCGGATGGTGGACTGGGAGGACCTCGGCGACGGCTCGCTGTTCGGCCCCGTCGAGCGGGCGGGCACCGACCCGGCGGACGTCATCGCCGACGGCACCCGCTCGAAGCAGGAGTACGGCAAGTCGATCCAGTACTCCCTGACCAGCCTCACCCAGTGGCTGCGCCGGTACGGCACCGAGGACACCGTCCTGGTCTTCCTCGGCGACCACCAGCCCATCGTCCGGGTCAGCGGCCACGACGCCGGCCGGGACGTGCCGGTGTCGGTCGTCGCCAAGGACCCCGAGGTGCTCGAACGGATCGCGGACTGGGGGTGGACGGACGGGCTGCGGCCCGCGGAGGACGCCCCGGTGTGGCGGATGAGCGACTTCCGGGACCGCTTCCTGACCGCGTACGGCTCCACGCCCGGCGGGCCGCGCCCCGGGGGCTGATCAGCCGCCGGAGGTGTCCAGCTCGGCGTCCTCGCCGATGCCCGCGCAGTCGTAGGGGTCCTTCAGCCAGCCGTCCGGCAGCACGACCCGGTTGTTGCCGGAGGTGCGGCCGCGCGGCCCGTCGGCGCCGGCCGGCCAGGGCTGGCCGAGGTCCAGCTCGTCGAGCCCGGCCCGCAGCTCCGCCAGCGAGGAGGTGACGGCGAGCCGCCTGCGCATCTCGGAGCCGACCGCGAAGCCCTTGAGGTACCAGGCGACGTGCTTGCGGAAGTCGGTGACGCCGCGCGACTCGTCGCCGATCCACTCGCCGAGCAGGGTGGCGTGCCGGACCATGACGTCGGCGACCGCGCGGAGCGCGGGCCGGGCGATGTCCTGGTCCCGCCCCTCGAAGGCGGCCACCAGGTCGGCGAAGAGCCACGGCCGCCCCAGGCAGCCGCGCCCCACCACGACCCCGTCGCAGCCGGTCTCCCGCACCATCCGCACGGCGTCCTGGGCCGACCAGATGTCGCCGTTGCCCAGCACGGGGATCTCCGGCACGTGCTCCTTCAGCCGGGCGATGGCCGCCCAGTCGGCGGTGCCGCCGTAGTGCTGGGCGGCGGTCCGGCCGTGCAGGGCGATCGCGGTCACGCCCTCGTCGACGGCGATCCGGCCGGCGTCGAGGTAGGTGATGTGGCCGTCGTCGATGCCCTTGCGCATCTTCATGGTGACGGGCAGGTCGCCGGCGCCGCTGACGGCCTCCCGGAGGATCGCCCGGAGCAGGTTGCGCTTGTACGGCAGCGCCGAGCCGCCGCCCTTCCGCGTCACCTTGGGCACCGGGCAGCCGAAGTTCAGGTCGATGTGGTCGGCCAGGTCCTCCTCCGCGATCATGCGGACGGCCTTGCCCACGGTGGCCGGGTCGACGCCGTACAGCTGGATCGACCGCGGCCGCTCGGTGGGGTCGAAGTGGACCAGCTGCATGGTCTTCTCGTTGCGCTCGACCAGCGCCCGGGTGGTGATCATCTCGCTCACGAACAGGCCCTTGCCGCCGCTGAACTCCCGGCACAGGGTGCGGAAGGGCGCGTTGGTGATCCCGGCCATGGGGGCCAGGACGACGGGCGGCTGGACGGTGTGCGGACCGATCTGCAGGGGCGTGGGCATTCCCCCATTGTGCCGTGCCAAGGCAAGGAGACGGTAAAACTGATTAGTTAGGAACACTATTAAAACAGGCGTACGATGGGGGGCATGCCCGAGCTCTCCCCGCGCCGACGCCTGCTGGTTCTCGCGATCTGCTGCATGAGCCTGCTGATCGTGAGCCTGGACAACACCGCCCTGAACGTCGCCCTGCCCTCGATGCAGGACGACCTCCACACGGATACCTCGGGCCTTCAGTGGACCATCGACGCCTACACGCTCGTCCTCGCGTCCCTGCTGATGCTCGCGGGCTCCACGGCCGACCGGATCGGCCGCAAGCGGGTCTTCGTCACGGGCCTGGCCGTCTTCACCGTCGGCTCGGCGCTCTGCTCGGTGGCGCCGGACCAGGAGACGCTGGTGGTCTTCCGCATGGTGCAGGCGGTGGGCGGCTCGATGCTCAACCCGGTGGCCATGTCGATCATCACCAACACCTTCACGGAGCCGCGGGAGCGGGCCCGCGCGATCGGGGCGTGGGGCGCGGTGGTCGGCCTGTCGATGGCCGCGGGCCCGCTGGTGGGCGGCCTGCTGGTGGAGGCGGTGAACTGGCGGGCGATCTTCTGGGTCAACCTCCCGGTGGGGGCCGCCGCACTGCTGCTGACGCTGCGCCACGTCCCGGAGTCCCGCGCCCCCAGGGCCCGGCGGCCCGACCCGGTCGGCCAGCTGCTGGTGATCGCGCTGTTCGGGTCGTCGACGTACGCGATCATCGAGGCGCCGAACGCCGGGCCGGCGGCGGTGCTGCCGTTCGCGGCGGTGGCGGTGGCCGCGCTGCTGGGGCTGCTCGTCTACGAGCCGCGCCGCGCGGAGCCCCTGATCGACCTGCGGTTCTTCCGCTCGGCGCCGTTCAGCGGGGCGACGGTGATCGCGATCAGCGCGTTCGCGGCGCTGGGCGGCTTCCTGTTCCTGTCGACGCTGTACCTGCAGAACGTCCGGGGGCTGGACGCGCTGCACGCCGGCCTGTGGATGCTCCCGATGGCCGTGCCGACCTTCCTGTGCGCGCCGCTGTCCGGGCGGCTGGTGGGCAGCCGGGGCCCGCGGCTGCCGCTGGTGATCGCCGGGCTCGCGATGACCGCCAGTGCGGTGCTGTTCGGCGCGTTCGAGGCGCAGACGTCGGACGCGGGCCTCTTCGCCGGCTACCTCCTGTTCGGCGTGGGCTTCGGCTTCGTGAACGCGCCGATCACCAACACCGCGGTGTCCGGCATGCCCCGTGCCCAGGCGGGCGTGGCCGCCGCCGTCGCCTCCACCAGCCGCCAGCTCGGCCAGACCCTGGGGGTCGCGGTGATCGGCGCGGTGCTGGCGGCGGGCGTCGGGGCGTCGGCGTACCGGGAGAGCTTCGTCGCGGCGGCCCGCCCCGGCTGGTGGATCCTCGCCGGGTGCGGCCTCGCGGTCCTCGTCCTCGGCGCCCTCACCACCGGCCGCTGGGCCCGCCGCACGGCCGACCGCGCGGCGGACCGGCTGAGCTCCCCGGAGGTCCGCGAGGCGGCGAAGGTGTCGGCGTAGCCGCCACGCCGGACGACGACGAGCGCACTCCGCCTCTCCACGACGTCCGGGCCCACTCGCCCCGGCCGACGACCGGCTCCCCGTCCCGGGCCCGGCCCCCGGCAGACACGCCGGTGCTCACGCCGACGCCCCGACCCGCGACCGCACAACCACTCCCCCACCCGGACCCGCCCCACAGGACGCGCCGGCGGGCGCGCGGCGCACGCCGTGCCGGCCGGGCGGCCGGGCCTGCGGGGCGCCATGTCGACCGGGGCGTCGAGCCCGCGGCCG
>NZ_JBHMCY010000083.1:0-34302 GCF_042430725.1 Streptomyces cinereospinus
GGCGGGGGCGGCGGGGTCGGTTCCGGGGGCGGCTTCGGTGTCGGCGTCGGACTCGGGGTGGGGGTCGGACTCGGGGTGGGGGTCGGACTCGGGGTGGGGGTCGGGGTCGGGGTGGGGCAGGCCGGGGGCGTGGGCCAGGTCCGGCTCCCCGCGACCGCCACCGCCTCCGTGCCGCCCGGTCCGGTCGACGCGTAGGCACAGGAGTCGGCGACCACCGCGCCGGCCGGGGCGCCGACGAGCGCCGCGGTCAGCGCCGCCAGCAGCAACGTCCGTACGCGAGCGGGGGATTGGGTCGGTTCGCAACCATGCACGACCGAGATCATGAGGCTTCCCGGCCGGTGGCGCGCCCCGCGGCCGGGGGATTGCCCCGAACGGGGGAAACGGGCGCCGCGGGGTTTGATCGACGCACGGCCGGTGTAAGGGGGCCGGCCGGTGCGGACCCGGCCCCCGGACACCCGTTGCGGAAGAAATCCGCGGCCCGGTTGAACACAACCGGCGGCCCCGTTCGTACCCATGGCCGTGCGGCGGCGCAGCAGGGCGTCGCAATAATCTTGCGATGATGGGGAGCTGACGATGAAGACCTCCTGGCGGAGCGCCTCGCTCGTGGCGAGCGCCGCGGCCGTACTGGCGCTGACAACGGCGTGCGGTCAGGACAGCGGCACCCAGTCGGCCAGCCAGAACGTGGGCGCCACGGCCCCGGCCGGCGGCTACGGGAGCACGGGGCTCGGCACCGACGCCGGCACCGGGACGGACGCGGGCGCCGCGCCGGGCGAGCAGAACGCCGTGGCCGCGGCCGCCGCCGCGGGCGAACTGTCGGTCACGGCCGACGCCGAGCTCGGGCAGGTGCTGACCGACAGCGCCGGCCGCACCCTCTACCGGTTCGACCAGGACACGGCCGAACCGCCCAAGACCAACTGCGAGGGCGACTGCGCGACCGCCTGGCCGCCCGTCCCCGCCGACGACGCCACCGCGGGCGAGGGCGTCGACGCCGCGGTGCTCGGCGAGGTCACCCGCCCCGACGGCAGCGAGCAGCTCACCGTCGACGGCTGGCCCGTCTACCGCTACGCCAAGGACGTCGCCCCGGGCGACACCAAGGGCCAGGGAGTGGGCGGCACCTGGTACGCGCTGGCCCCCGACGGCACCAAGGCCGCGGCGGAGGAACTGCCCGGACTGTCCACCCGCAACGACCCGGAGCTCGGCGAGATCGTCATCGACGGCGACGGGCACACGGTCTACCGCTTCACCAAGGACTCGCAGTGGCCGATGAAGACCGCGTGCACCGGTGAGTGCCTGGAGAAGTGGCCCGTCGTCGCGCCGGTCGACGCCGACGACACCAAGGGCATCGACCTCCAGGGGTCCACCCCCAACCGGGGCTACGTCGTCTTCGACCGGCCCGACGGCATCGAGCAGCAGACCATCGACTGCATTCCGCTGTACACCTTCGCGGGCGACGAGAAGCCCGGTGACATCAACGGCCAGGGCGTCGGCGGCACCTGGTTCGCCATTCGGCCCGACGGAGAGCCGGTCGGCGCGCCCGCACAGTAGCGAACGCCGGCCCCCACGGCCCGCGACCCGCGTCAACGCGCGGGTCGCGGGCCGTTGTGCTGCCGTTCGACGGGAGTGCTCATGACGCACCGGCGACGTTCCGGACCGATGCCCGGGCAACCGGGACTCTGCGACACTCGCCGCATACGTTTCGTAAGCGTTCCCCGGTGGGGCGATTGCGGCACGTGCCGCAGGCAGTGACCGGGAACGGACGGTCAATTTCCGTTTCAGCTCGCCCCATTGGCGGGCGATCAGTAGCCTCTGCTCGAACACCGGATCGCCTACGCCATGGAGAGATCAGATGGAGCGTCCCGCCTGGGCGCCATGGAGCATCGACATCTCGGTGCCGAGTGTCGCGCGGATCTACGACTACTACCTGGGCGGATCGCACAACTTCGAGGTCGACCGGGAAGCGGCCCGCCGGGCCATGCAGTTCATGCCGGGGCTGCCGAAGATCATGCAGGCGAACCGGGCGTTCATGCGCCGCGCGGTGCGCCACGCGGCCGGTGCGGGCATCACGCAGTTCCTCGACATCGGCTCGGGCATCCCGACGTACGGCAACGTGCACGAGGTGGCGCAGGCGGCCAGCCCCGGTGCCCGGGTGGTCTACGTCGACCACGATCCGGTCGCGGTCGCGCACGGCCAGGCCGTGCTCGACGGCAACGACGACGCGGGCGTGGTCGCGGCCGATCTGCGCAAGCCCCAGGACATCCTGACCAGCCCGCAGGTGGAGCGCCTGCTCGACCTGCGGCGGCCGGTCGCGCTGCTGCTCGTTGCCATACTGCACTTCGTGGAGGACACGGACGACCCGTACGGGGCGGTGGCGCAGCTGAGCGACGCACTGGCGCCCGGCAGCATGCTGATCCTCACGCATGCCTCCTACGCGGGAATCCCGCTGCCGCCCGAGCGGGCGGACGGCGCGGTCGACGTGTACAAGGACCTCCGCAACCCGCTGGTCATGCGCTCGCGCGAGGAGATCGCGCGGTTCTTCGAGGGGTACGACATGGTGGAACCGGGACTGGTGCCGATGCCCGCCTGGCGGCCGGAGACCGCACCGGAGGACGAGGACGCCTACGCCTTCTCCGGTTTCGCGGGCGTGGGGCGTACGGCGTGAGCGCGGAGCCGGACGGGCCGGAGGACAGACTGCGGCGGTTCGCGACGATCTGGAGCCGGGCGGTCTACCCGGCCACCTCGACGTCGTTGACCAGACCGGAGTTCGAGGAACTGCTGCTGCCGCTGGCCCGGAGGCTGAGCGCGGCCCTGCGCGCCCGCGCCTTCGACGCGGGTGAGGGCCGCGCGGTCGGCGCCGCCCTGGTCGACGCGCACTGCACCGACCCGGACGCGCTGAGCCGGGCCCTGGACTGCGTCGACGCCTACCTGGTGCTGTACTGCGGGGACGACGGACCCCAGGAGGACCTGCGGGCCCGCTCGGCACGGCTGCAGCACGCCATGGCCGCCGGCTTCGCCCAGGCGCTGCGCGAGCGCACTCTCGCCGAGCAGGAGTCCATCGCCCAGGCCGCGCTGCGCGCCCAGGGCGTGGTGGCGCAGGCGCTGCACGCCAGCGAGGCCCGCTTCCGCGCGGTGTTCGAAGGCGCGGCCATAGGCATCGGCATCGCCGACCTCGACGGCAACGTCCTGGAGGTCAACGGCGCGCTGCTGCGCATGTTCGGCGGCTCCCCGCAGAACGTGCGCGGCCGCAAGGTCCGCGAGTGGACCCATGCCGACGACGCCCCCCACGTCTGGCGGCTCTACGAGGAGCTGGTGCGCGGCGAACGCGAGCACTACCACGTGGAGAAGGCCTTCTACCGGCCCGACGGCACGGTCCTGTGGACCAACCTCACCGTCTCCCTGCTGCGCGACCCCGACGGCAACCCGCAGTACCAGCTCGCGCTGATGGAGGACACCACCGAACGGCGGCTGCTCAACCTCCGGCTGCGCTACGAGGCCACCCACGACGCCCTCACCGGACTGCCCAACCGGACCCTGTTCTTCGAACGGCTGGAGAAGGTGCTGGGCGCGGGCGAGGGCCAGCGCTTCGGCCTGTGCTATCTCGATCTCGACGGTTTCAAGACCATCAACGACAGCCTCGGCCACGCGGCCGGCGACCGGCTGCTCGTCGAGGTCGCCGACCGGCTCCAGACCTGTGCCACCGCGCCCGGCGAGATGGTCGCCCGTCTCGGCGGCGACGAGTTCGTGGCGCTCACCACCGGTCCCGACACCCAGCGCGAGGTCGACGAACTCGCCGCCCGGATCATGAACGCGCTGGTCGCCCCGATCGGCGTGGACGGCCGGGAGCTGACCGTGCGCGGCAGCATCGGCGTCGTCGAGGGCGCGGCGGGCGAGCGCAGCGCGGCCGAGGTGCTGCGCAGCGCCGACATCACGATGTACCGGGCCAAGTCGGCCGGCGGCAACCGCTTCGAAGTGGCCGACGCCGAGGCCGACGCCCGCGTCATCACCCGCAACGGCCTGACCACGGCGCTGCCGACCGCGCTGGACCGCGGCGAGTTCTTCATCGAGTACCAGCCCCTGGTCCACCTCGGTGACGGCAGCGTGCGCGGCGCCGAGGCCCTGGTCCGCTGGCTGCACCCGCAGCACGGCGTCCTCGGTCCCGACCGGTTCATCCCGCTCGCCGAGCACACCGGGCTGATCGTCCCGCTGGGCCGCTGGGTGCTGGAGCAGTCGGTGCGCCAGGCCCGCGACTGGCGGGAGCGCCACGCCGGCCCGGCCGCCGCGCCGCTGCGCATCAACGTCAACCTCTCCCCGTGCCAGCTCACCCACCCCGGGCTGGTCCAGGACACGGTCGACATCCTGGAGGCGGCGGGTGTCGCGCCCGACGCGCTGTGCCTGGAGGTCACCGAGTCGGCGCTGATCGGCGCCGACGACGACCTGCTCAAGCCGTTGCGCCGGCTGGCCGAGATGGGCGTCGACATCGCCCTGGACGACTTCGGCACCGGCTACTCCAACCTCGCCAACCTCCGCCGGCTGCCGGTCAGCATCCTCAAGCTGGACCGCTCCTTCACCCAGAGCATGCAGCAGTTCCCGGCCGACCCGGTCGACCTGAAGATCGTCGAAGGCATCGTCTCCCTCGCGCACAGCCTCGACCTCGCGGTCACGGTCGAGGGCGTGGAGACCGCAGCCCAGGCCGAACAGCTGCGGATACTGGGCTGCGACACGGCCCAGGGCTGGTACTACGCCCGCCCCGGTCCCCCGGAGCGCCTCCACGACCTGGCCCTGGCCGACGCGACGCCCTGAGCCGCAGTGCCGCCCGGGGGCGCGGGGAACCCCGCGACCAGCCACGCACGGCCCGCACCCCGCGACGGCGCACCAGCGCACCGGCACCGTCCGGCCCGCAACCCCCTCACCGCTCAAGAAGCATCCGCTGCAACTCCCGGGCGGCCCGCGGCGGAGCCACATCGCTGCGGTGGGCCAGCGCGATGGTGCGGTGCAGTCCGGGCCGGGTCAGCGGAGTGACCCGCAGGCCCCGCCCGGACCGCGCCGCCACCATCCGCGGCACGACGGCCATCCCCAGTCCCGCCCGCACGAACCCCAGCACGGCGTCCATCTCCCCGCCCTCCACCGCGAAGTCCGGCTCGAACCCCGCCGAGCGGCACGCGGCGACGGTCAGCTCCCGCAGGTCGTAGCCGTGCCGGAACATCACCAGCCGCTCACCCTCCAGATCCGCGATCTGCACGGTCCGCCGCCCCTCGCCCGGCCGCGGCGCCTCCGGGGACGACACCACCACCAGGTCCTCCCGCAGCAGCTCCACCGTGGTCAGCGCCGGCGAGGGCGTCGGCAGCGGCAGCACCACGAGGGCGAGATCGAGCGCGCCGCGCGCCAGGTGCCGTACCAGGTCGTGCGAGCCGCCCTCCTCGATGAGCAGCCGGATGCCCGGATAGCGGTCGTGGAAGGCGCGCAGCACGTCCGGCAGCAGGCCCGTGCACAGGCTCGGCGTGGCCCCCAGCCGCACCCGCCCGCGCCGCAGCTGGACCAGTTCCTGCACCTCGTGCCGCGCCGTGTCCGCGTCGGCCAGGATCCGGCGGGCCAGCGGCAGCAGGGCCTCGCCCGCGTCGGTCAGCGTGATGTTCCCGCGCGCCCGCAGGAACAGATCCGCCCCCAACTCCCTCTCCAGGGCCTTGATCTGCTGCGACAGCGACGGCTGGGCGACATGGACGAGATCGGCGGCCCGGGTGAAGTGCCGGGTCTCGGCCACCGCCACGAAGTACTGGAGCTGCTGGAACTGCATACAGGCAGCATAGGGCCCGCCTATCGAATCAAACCGGATGATGTCTTGGACTGATGAGCGTGCCCCCGCCTACCGTGCGTGGCATGGCTCTGGCAACGCGGACGGACCGACGGCCGTCCATGGCACGCACGATGTGGGACAGCTCCGTCGGCAAGAAGACCGTGATGGCGGTCAGCGGCTTGATCATGCTGCTGTACCTGGTCGTCCACATGATCGGCAACCTGAAGATCTTCTTCGGCGCCGGCGAGTTCAACCACTACGCGCACTGGCTGCGCACGGTGGGCGAGCCGTTCATGCACTACGAGTGGACGCTGTGGCTGGTCCGGATCGTCCTCGTCGTCGCGGTCGTCGCCCACGCCGTCTCCGCGTACCAGCTGAGCCGCCGCGACATCAAGGCGCGTCCCAGCAAGTACGTACACAAGAAGCAGCGTGCCTCCTACGCGACGCGCACCATGCGCTGGGGCGGGATCATCCTCGCCCTGTTCATCGTCTGGCACATCCTCGACCTGACCACCGGCACCGTGCACTCCGGCGGCTTCGAGACCGGCAAGCCCTACCAGAACGTCATCGACACCTTCTCCACCTGGTACGGCAACGTCATCTACATCGTCGCGATGCTCGCCGTCGGCCTGCACGTCCGGCACGGCTTCTGGAGCGCCGCCCAGACCCTCGGCGTCGGCAGCCGCACCCGCGACCGCGCCCTGAAGACCGTCGCCAACGTCCTCGCGCTGCTGCTCACGGCCGGCTTCCTCGCCGTGCCCGTGGGCGTCATGACCGGAGTGGTGAGCTGAGATGACCTACACCGAGTACGTGACCGGCGAACCGGTCACCGACACCAAGGCTCCCACCGGGCCGATCAACGAGCGCTGGGACCGGCGCCGCTTCGAGGCGAAGCTGGTCAACCCCGCCAACCGCCGCAAGCACACCGTCATCGTGGTCGGCACCGGCCTCGCGGGCGGCTCCGCCGGCGCCACCCTCGCCGAACAGGGCTACCACGTCGTCCAGTTCTGCTACCAGGACTCCCCGCGCCGCGCCCACTCCATCGCCGCGCAAGGCGGCATCAACGCGGCGAAGAACTACCGCAACGACGGCGACTCGATCCACCGGCTGTTCTACGACACCGTCAAGGGCGGCGACTTCCGGGCCCGCGAGTCCAACGTGCACCGCCTCGCGCAGATCTCCGTCGAGATCATCGACCAGTGCGTGGCGCAGGGCGTGCCGTTCGCCCGCGAGTACGGCGGCCTGCTCGACACCCGCTCCTTCGGCGGCGTCCAGGTGTCGCGCACCTTCTACGCCCGCGGCCAGACGGGCCAGCAGCTGCTGCTCGGCGCCTACCAGGCGCTCAGCCGCCAGATCGCGGCCGGCAACGTCGAGATGCACGCGCGCACCGAGATGCTCGACCTGATCGTCGTCGACGGCCGGGCCCGCGGCATCGTCGCCCGCGACCTGATCACCGGGAAGATCGACACGTACTTCGCGGACGCGGTCGTGCTCGCCTCCGGCGGTTACGGCAACGTCTTCTACCTGTCGACCAACGCGATGAACTCCAACGCGACCGCCGTCTGGCGGGCGCACCGGCGCGGCGCCTACTTCGCCAACCCGTGCTTCACCCAGATCCACCCCACCTGCATCCCGCGCACCGGCGACCACCAGTCGAAGCTCACCCTCATGAGCGAGTCGCTGCGCAACGACGGCCGCATCTGGGTGCCCAAGGCCAAGGGCGACCAGCGGCCCGCGCACCAGATCCCCGAGGACGAGCGCGACTACTACCTGGAGCGGATCTACCCGTCCTTCGGCAACCTGGTTCCGCGTGACATCGCCTCCCGCGCCGCGAAGAACGTGTGCGACGAGGGCCGCGGCGTCGGCCCCGGCGGGCAGGGCGTCTACCTCGACTTCGCGGACGCCATCAAGCGGATGGGCCGCAAGGCCGTCGAGGCCAAGTACGGCAACCTGTTCGACATGTACCAGCGGATCACCGACGAGGATCCGTACCAGGTGCCGATGCGGATCTACCCCGCCGTGCACTACACGATGGGCGGCCTGTGGGTCGACTACGACCTCCAGACCACCGTGCCCGGCCTGTTCGCGATCGGCGAGGCCAACTTCTCCGACCACGGCGCGAACCGGCTCGGCGCCTCCGCGCTGATGCAGGGCCTGGCCGACGGCTACTTCGTGCTGCCCGCGACCATCAACGACTACCTCGCGCGCAACCCGCACCAGGACCCGGTCACCGACGACCACCCGGTGGTGCGGGAGGTGCTGGCCGAGACCCAGGACCGGACCAACCTGCTCCTCTCCGTCGACGGCGACCGCACCCCGGACTCCTTCCACCGCGAGGTCGGCGAGCTGATGTGGGAGTTCTGCGGCATGGCCCGCACCGACTCCGGGCTGCGCAAGGCCCTGGAGCGGATCCCGCAGATCCGCGAGGAGTTCTGGCGGCGGATCAAGGTGCCCGGCACCGGCGAGGAGTTCAACCAGTCGCTGGAGAAGGCCAACCGGATCGTCGACTACCTGGAGCTCGCCGAGCTGATGTGCCTCGACGCGCTGCACCGCGCCGAGTCCTGCGGCGGCCACTTCCGCGAGGAGTCCCAGACCCCCGACGGCGAGGCCGCCCGCAAGGACGACGCGTTCTCCTACGCCGCCGCCTGGGAGTTCACCGGCACCGGCGAGGCGCCCGTGCTGCACAAGGAAGACCTGGTCTTCGAGTACGTCCACCCCACCCAGCGGAGCTACGCATGAAGCTCACCCTGCGCGTCTGGCGGCAGAAGAACGCCGGCACCGAAGGCGCCATGTCCACGTACGAGCTGGACGGCATCTCGCCCGACATGTCCTTCCTGGAGATGCTCGACACGCTCAACGAGGAGCTCATCCTCAAGGGCGAGGACCCGGTCGCCTTCGACCACGACTGCCGCGAGGGCATCTGCGGCGCCTGCTCGCTCGTCATCAACGGCGACGCGCACGGCCCCGAGCGCACCACCACCTGCCAGCTGCACATGCGGTCCTTCCGGGACGGCGACACGATCGACATCGAGCCGTGGCGGGCCGCCGCCTTCCCGGTGATCAAGGACCTGGTCGTGGACCGGACCGCGTTCGACCGGATCATCCAGGCCGGCGGCTATGTCACCGCCCCGACCGGCTCCGCGCCCGAGGCGCACGCCACGCCGGTGCCGAAGCCGGACGCCGACTTCGCCTTCGAGCACGCCGAGTGCATCGGCTGCGGCGCCTGCGTGGCCGCCTGCCCGAACGGCGCGGCGATGCTGTTCACCTCCGCCAAGGTCAACCACCTGAACGTGCTGCCGCAGGGCGCGCCGGAGCGCGAGACGCGCGTGCTGAACATGGTGGCGCAGATGGACGAGGAGGGCTTCGGCGGTTGCACACTGACCGGCGAGTGCGCCACCGCCTGCCCCAAGGGCATCCCGCTGATGTCCATCACCGGCATGAACAAGGAGTGGCTGCGCGCCACCCGCAAGGCGGCCAGGAAGTGATGCCGCCCAGGTAGGAGAGACGTTCGCCGACAAGGTGCGGACGGGCGGGACCGGGAGTGGTGCTCATCCCCGGTCCCGTCTCGCTTCCCGCCCCGCCCCTGGCATTCAACAGTCGCACATCCCCGCTCCGGCCACCGGTCACGCGGACGCCAACCGGCATCGGAAGAACTGTGGCGGCGGGCCGAACGATCCGGCCCGCCCGCTGCCGTCGTCGAACCGGCCCGTGACCAGGAGTGTGCCATGACCGGCGTTTCCACCCTCGACCGTCCCCCGCAGCCAGCGGCACCCGCCCGCTACACCGTCACCCTCGCCCGCGACGAGGACGACGTGCGCGCGGCGCAGAAGCTGCGGCACGACGTCTTCGCCGGCGAGATGGGCGCCCTGCTGGCCACTCCGCAGCCGGGCCTGGACATCGACTCCTTCGACGCGTACTGCGACCACCTGCTGGTCCGTGACACGCTCACCGGTGAGGTCGTCGGCACCTACCGGCTGCTGCCGCCCGAGCGCGCCGCGGTGGCCGGCCGGCTCTACTCCGAGGGCGAGTTCGACCTCACCCGGCTGGACCCGATCCGTCCCGGCCTGGTCGAGGTCGGCCGCTCCTGCGTCCACCCGGACCACCGCGACGGCACCGTCATCGGCCTGATCTGGGCGGGGATAGCGCGGTACATGGTCGACCGCGGCCACGAGTGGCTGGCCGGCTGCTGCTCCATCCCGCTGGCCGACGGCGGCGCCCTCGCCGCCGCCACCTGGGACCGGGTCCAGGAGCGCAACCTCGCCCCCGAGGAGTACCGGGTACGGCCGCTGCTGCCGTGGTCCGCGGACGGCGTCACCCGCCCCGCCGGGCGCACCGAACTGCCGCCGCTGCTGCGTGGCTACGTCCGCCTCGGCGCGTGGGTGTGCGGCGCGCCGGCCCACGACGCCGACTTCGGTGTCGCCGACCTGTACGTGCTGCTGTCGATGCGCCGGGTCAACGCGCGCTATCTGAAGCACTTCCTCTCGCTCGTGCCGGCCTGATGAGCGTCTGGCTGCCCAGCGCGCCCTGCACCCCCGGGGCGTGCGTGGAACCCGCCGGGCGGGGCGCGGCGGCGCTGCTGGGCGCGGTCCGGCTCACCGTGGTGCTGGCGCTGCTGCTCGGCGGGATCCTGCTGCTGCCGCTCGGCCGGCGCGTCCCCGCCCCGTGGGTGCGGCGGTGGGCCCGGACGATCGCGTGGGCCGCGGGGGTCCGGGTCCGCGTCACCGGCTCCGCCGCGTCCACCGGCGGCCTGCTGCTGGTCGCCAACCACATCTCCTGGCTGGACATCCCGCTGCTGGCCGCGGTACGCCCGGCCCGCATGATCGCCAAGGCCGAGATCCGGCAGTGGCCGGTCGCCGGTCCGCTGACCGCCGGCGCCGGCGTCGTGTTCATCGACCGGGACCGCCTGCGCGCCCTGCCGGGCACGGTCGCGCACATCGCCGACCTGCTGCGGTCCGGGGCCGCGGTCGGCGTCTTCCCCGAGGGCAGCACCTGGTGCGGCCGCGCCCAGGGCACCTTCCGCCGGGCCGTGTTCCAGGCCGCGCTGGACGCCCGGGTCCCCGTCCAACCGGTCCGCATCCACTACCGCCTCGCCGACGGCAACGCCAGCACGGCCCCCGCCTTCGTGGGCAAGGACTCGCTGCTCGCCTCGCTGTGGCGGGTGACGACGGCCCGCGGCCTGGTCGCCGAGGTGGACGTCCGCGAGCCGATCCCGCCGGGCACCCTCCCCGACCGCCGCGCCCTGGCCCACGCCGCCCAGCCCACCACACCACCGGCCGCGGGCCGGACCCACGCGGTACTGGCGTCGTAACCGACCGGGCCGGCAGACCTTCCGCTCCGGTGGGGGCGAGAGGGGGCGAACCCCGCGACCGTACGCGGCGGCCCGGCCGCGGGCCGGGCTACCCGTGGACGATCCGGGCCAGCCGCCGGTAGGAGTCCAGCAGCGCCGCCCGGTCCCAGGTGCTCGTGGTGACGAGCACCTCGTCGGCGCCCGTCTCCTTCAGCAGCGTCCGCAGTTCGTGGGCGACCTGGTCCTCGGTGCCGGCGATGTGGCCGGTCAGGCCGGCCTCGTAGAAGCCGCGCTCCCTGTCCGTCATCGGCAGCCGCTCCACCCGCTCGGCGGGCGGGAGCGGCGGGAAGGTGCCGTGCGTGCGGGAGTACGCCATCGACCAGGCCTCGGGGATCAGCAGCCGCCGGGCCTCCTCGGGGGTCGCGGCCACCGCGACGGTGCCGGAGATCACGACGTACGGCTCCCGCGCCCACGGCGACGGGCGGAAGCGCGCCCGGTAGTGGTCGATGCCGCGCTGCATCCTCTCCCGGTGGCGGAGGTCCCCGATCACCATTGGCAGGCCCGCGCGGGCCGCGATCGCGGCGCCCTCGCCCATCGCCAGCACGAAGGGCGGCACCGTCAGTCCCTCCGCGGGACGGGCGTGCACCCGGGTCGGCGAGGTGCCGCGGAACCACCCCAGCAGCTCCTCCAGCTGGGCGGCGAAGTCCTCGGCGTCGTCCTTGTCCCGGCCCAGCGCCCTGCGCACCCCGCCGGTGAAGCCCACCGACCGGCCGAGCCCCATGTCGATCCGGCCCGGGAAGAGGGACTCCAGCACGCCGAACTGCTCGGCGACGACCAAGGGCTGGTGGTTGGGCAGCATCACCCCGCCGGTGCCCACCCGGATCGTCCGGGTCGCCCCGGCCACGGCGGCGGCCAGTACGGTCGGCGCCGAACCGGCGACACCGGGCACGCCGTGGTGCTCCGACACCCAGAAACGGTGGTACCCCAGGTCCTCCGCCTCCCGCGCCAGCCGCACGGTGTCCCGCAGCGCCTCGGGGGACGTGTGCCCCTCGCGGGTGCGGGAGCGGTCGAGCACGGAGAAGCGGGCCGAGGCGATCACGGAGGTCACTCAGGGTTCAACGCCTGGCCGGACGCGGCATTCCCGGCAGGGCCGGAGCAGGGGCCGGTCCGGCAGACCGCCCTGCGGCGGTGACCGGAGGGGTTCTTCACCCCCTAGGGCCGCGGCAGGCGACGTTCGCTCCGGCGCGACGCCCGGCACGCACTCTCGCCGCACCGGACGGAAGCCCGAGTACGCCCCGTACGAGGGCTTCCGGCCGGCCCGCCGAGAGCACGCACCGGACGCCGCTCCGCCACGGGCGAACACTGCCTGCCGCGGCACTAGGGTGTCCCGTGTGACAGCTCGTGACGAACGGCCGGTCGCCGTGTTCGACCTGGACAACACCCTCGCGGACACCGCCCACCGGCAGCACTTCCTCCGGCGCAAGCCCCGCGACTGGGACGGCTTCTTCGCCGCCGCCCCGGCGGATCCGCCGCTCGCCGAGGGTGTCGCGCTGGTCCGGGAGAGCGCCGAGGAGTGCGAGGTCGTATACCTCACCGGGCGGCCCGAGCGGTGCCGGCGGGACACGCTGGACTGGCTCGCCGCCCACGGACTGCCCGGCGGCCGGGTCCACATGCGGCGCGACGCCGACCGCAGGCCCGCCCGGTTCACCAAGCTGGAGATCCTGCGCCGCATGGCCCGGACCCGGGAGATCCGGGTGCTCGTGGACGACGACGAACTGGTGTGTGAGGAAGCGGAGCGGGCCGGCTTCACCGTCGTACGGGCGCGCTGGGCGACGCCCTCCGCCGAGCTCGAGGTGGCGCAGGAGCGCGAGGGGCGGACCTGACCGGCCGGCCGCTCAGTCGGCGTCCTCCAGGCGGAAGCCGACCTTCATGCTCACCTGCCAGTGCGCGATCTCCCCGTTGTCCAGCTGGCCCCGCACCTCCGTCACCTCGAACCAGTCGAGGTTGCGCAGGGTCCGCGAGGCGCGGGTGATGCCGTTGCGGATGGCCTGGTCCACGCCCTCGGGCGAGGTGCCGACGATGTCCGTGACCCGGTAGGTGTGGTTCGACATGCGGATGCTCCTCTCCGCGCGGGGACGGCGGCGTCAGCTGTGTCCCGCGTCACTCCACCGTGCCCCACCCGGCAGCGGAGCGCGAGGTGTCGCCCGCTTTCCCGGAACCGCTTGACCTCCGTTTTGGTCCATACCAAAATCCAGCACACCCGTACGAGCCTCCGCGCTCGTTCCCCCCACGCCGGGCCCTCTCCCCCTGTCCGCCCAGACAGAACAGGACCGCCGTGAAGTTTCGCCGCCTCACCCTCGTCTGTGTCTCCGCCTGCCTCCTCGCCGGCTGCGCGCTCGTACCGTCCGGCGGGACCGAACGGCACACGGTCACCGTGTGGCTGATGAAGGGCAGCGCCTCGGCGCAGTTCCTGCAACGCTTCACCGAGGAGTTCGAGCGCACGCACGACGACCTGGACCTCGACATCCGCATCCAGGAGTGGACCGGCATCGGTGAGAAGGTGCAGGCCGCGCTGGAGGCCGGCGGCCCCGGCGGACCCGATGTCATCGAGGTCGGCAACACCCAGGTCCCGCAGTACGTCGACGGCGGCGGCCTGCTCGACCTGACGCTGGAGTCGCTGCGGGACTGGGGCGTGCGCGACTGGCTGCCCGGCCTCGCCGAACCGGGCCGGCAGCGGTCGACGCAGTACGGCATCCCCTGGTACGCGGCGAACCGCGTCGTCATCTACCGCAAGGACCTGTTCGAGCAGGCCGGGATCGCCGGCCCGCCGAAGACGCGCGAGGAGTGGCTCGCCGCCACCGAGCAGCTCGACTCCCGCGGCAACCAGGGCATCTACCTGGCCGGGCAGGACTGGTACACGCTCTCCGGGTTCATCTGGGACGAGGGCGGCGACCTCGCGCGGGAGGACGGCGGCGTCTGGACCGGCACTCTGGACACCCCCGCGGCCCTGCGCGGCATGGACTTCTACCGGCGGCTCCAGGCGCTCGGCGACGGTCCGGCCGACGCCGACGAGGAACACCCGCCGCAGGCAGGGGTGTTCGCCGGGGGGAAGGTCGCCCAGATCGTGGCCGTACCGGGCCAGGCGCGGGCGATCGTCCAGCAGAACCCCGCACTCGACGGCGCCCTGGGCTTCTTCCCCGTCCCCGGCGAGTCCGCCGACCGGCCCGGTGCGGTCTTCACCGGCGGCTCCGACCTCGTCGTCCCCAAGAACACCGACCAGCGCGACGGCGCCGTCGCCGTCGTCGAGGAGCTCGCCGGCGCCAAGTGGAACACCGAACTGGCCCGGACCATGAACTACGTCCCCAACAAGGCCACCCTCGCCGGTGCCGTCACCGGTGAGGAGGGGGTCGCCGCCATGGCGGCGGGCGCCGCGCAGGGCCGGGCGACCCCCAGCACGCCCGAGTGGGCGGCCGTCGAGGCGGAGAACCCGATCAAGGAGTACATGACACGCGTGCTGACCGGCGCCGACCCGGTGACCGAGGCCCGCCGCGCCTCCCGGCGGATCACCGAGGCGCTGGCGGTCCCCCTCGGGTGAACGGCCCACGGTCCGAGAGTGCTGGCATCCGTCGGTCCACTTGTCAAGTGGTCCGATAGAAAGGGGAGTTGACGAAGCTCGAACCCGGGTGTCACACTTTTCGCGGCCGCTTCATGCCCTCAACCGGAATCCGTGTCCCGTCGGTGCCTCCGACCTGGATGCGGATTTTTTGTTTTCCGGGGATCCGGGGAGGGTGCGGATCCGGCCGGTGACCCGCCCGGAATCGGTCAAGAAGAGCCGGCCCCGCCGTCCGCCGGATGTCGCCGGAAGCCTCGTCGACCTGCCCCTGTGGCCATTCCTTGGGCTCTCTGATGGTTGGCTGACTGCTAGTTGTATCTATTGATGGATAAGTAGGTTGACGATACTGTCGCATCACGGCAGGCAACCCAGCCGAGAGGCACTGAGGGAGACAGTGATGAGCCACAACGCCCGCAACCTGGAGCAGTTCAAGAACCACGACATGACGATGATGTTCATGATCCACGACGCCCTCCGGCGCGAGCTGGAGCGGATGGCGCGGATCACGGCCCGGGCCGACGAGGACCCGCGTCACGTCCTGCGGACCGCGGTCGGCTGGGAGCTGTTCAAGAAGTTCCTGACCATCCACCACACCGCCGAGGACGTCACCGTGTGGCCGGTGATGCAGAGGGCGCTGGCCGGCCGGCCCGACGAGCTGGCGCTGCTGGACGCGATGGAGGCCGAACACGCGGTCATCGACCCGCTGCTCGCCGACATCGACGCGGCCCTCGCCGACCGGGACTCGGGCCCGGAGCGCCTGGGCGGCCTGACCGACGAGCTGTACACGAAGGTCAACGGCCACCTCGACCACGAGGAGGGCGAGGCCCTGAAGCTCATGGACATCACCATGACCAAGGAGGAGTGGGCGCTGTTCGCCGCCCAGGGCCGCGACCGCATCGGCGACGACGCCCGCCGCTACCTGCCCTGGCTCCTCGACGGCATGCCCGACGACAAGCTGGCCGCGTTCGTCTCCGCCATGCCCGACGCGCTCCGCGTCCCGTACGAGACGGAGTGGCGCGCCGCCTACGAGGAGCTGGACATCTGGCACAGCAGGTCCGGCTCCGTCGCCCGCTGACACGGAGTTCCGCGCCCGGGGGAGCCCGCCGGCTTCGGGCCCCCGCCCCCCGTCGTACCGACCGCCGGCGGGTCTCCTCGTCCCTTGCGTCCAGTGCCGTCGACACCGCGCGGCAGGCCTTCCGGCCTGCCGCGCGGTGTTTTTCCGTGCCGCGGAAGCTGCTCTGTGTCGTTCGTGCCGCCCGAAGGAGGGCCCCATGACCATCCCCGCCCAGCACCATCAAGCGGCGACGCCCGGCCGGTCCGGGCGGACGCCGTCGCTCACCGGGCTGCCGTCCCTGACGGGGCTCCGGTTCTACGCGGCGCTGGCCGTGTTCCTGTGCCACGTCACCACTCCCAACATGGGCCTGTTCAGCGGGGAGCTCGGGGCCGACGTCGCCCGGCTGTTCAACGTCGCGGGCGGGCTGGGGGTGTCGTTCTTCTTCATCCTCAGCGGCTTCATCCTCACCTGGTCCGCCCGCCCCACGGACACTCCGCGCCGGTTCATGCGCCGCCGCCTGGTCAAGCTGTTCCCCAACCACCTGGTCACCTTCGTGGTCGCGCTGGTGGTCTACGCCGGCGCGACCACCACCGAGTGGAAGCACTGGCTGCCCAACCTGTTCCTCGTGCAGACCTGGAGCTGGGACCCGACGGTGCTGTTCAGCGTCAACCAGCCCAGCTGGTCGCTCGGCTGCGAGCTCCTGTTCTACCTGTGCTTCCCGCTGCTGCACAGAGCGGTCAAGGCGATCCCCCCGGCGCGGCTGTGGGGGTGGACCCTGGCCTTCCTGGCCGCCATCCTCGCGATGCCCGCCATCGCCTACGCCGTGCTGCCCGGCGAGGTGGTCCTCCCCGGCTGGCAGACGAACCACATCCAGAACTGGCTCGTCTACAACCTCCCGCCGGTGCGGATGCTGGAGTTCGTGTTCGGCATGCTGCTCGCCCGGATCGTGCTGACCGACCGGTGGGTGGGCGTACGGCTGTGGCAGGCGGTGCTGCTGTGCTTCGCCGCGTACGCCGTGGCTCTCCACGTGCCCCTGCTGTACGCCCTGTGCGCGGTCTGGGCGGCCCCGATGGGTCTGCTCGTCGCCAGCGCCGCGGTCACCGACCTGCGCGGCGAGCGCTCGCCGTTCCGGGGGCCGGTGATGACGTGGCTCGGCGAGGTGTCGTTCGCGGTCTACCTGGTCCAGGCCAGTGTGCTGATCGGCGGCGGCCGGATCCTCGCCGAGTACGGCCCGTACGGCTTCGCCGAGGCGCTCGGGCTGTCCCTGGTCGCCTGGGTCGTCACCACCGCGCTCGCGTACCTGCTGTACGCGCTGGTCGAGCGGCCGGCCATGAAGCACTTCAGCCGGCCCCGCCGGAAGGACGCCGGGGCGCCCGCGGCCGAGCGGAAGGAGAACGTCCGTTGACACAATAGCGTGTACATGTCACGCTTTTCGAGAACCATTCATGCCCTGAGAAGGCATCACCGAAGCGATGTGCACCCGCCCGTGGCGGGTGGACATCGCTTTTTCTGTCGCGTGCCGCGGACCCGTGCGAGGAGTGCGCCGGAGCGTCCCGCGGCACGACGTCCGCGCATGACGTCCGCGCATGACGTCCGCGCACGACGCCCGCGCACCTTCGCGCACCCCCCCCACGCACCCCCCATGACGGACGATGAAAGGGAATCGCCATGCGTGTTCTCGTCACGGTCGCGCCGCTGACCGCCCATCTGTATCCCAGCGTTCCGCTGGCGTGGGCGCTGCAGAGCGCCGGGCACGAGGTACGGCTGGCCGGCGGCGCGGAACTGGCCGGGCAGATCACCGCGGCCGGCCTCACCGCGGTCGGGCTCGGCGGTGTCCCGGCGTCGGCGCTGCCCGACGTCCCCGAAGCGGAGCTGGACCGGTTCAGCGAGGCGCTCGCGTTCGAGCCCGGCTCCGACTTCGACCGGCTCTGGCAGGCGATCCGCTACTACCTGGTGGCGAACGTCGCGCGCTACTACCCGGACGCCGACGGCCGGCAACCGCTCGCCGACAACCTTGTCGACTTCGCCCGGGACTGGCGGCCGGACCTGGTGATCTGGGACGTCGCCAGTCCCGTGGGGTCCGTCGCGGCCCGTGCGGCCGGGGCCGCGTCCGCCCGGTTGCTGTGGGGCCCCGACTACTTCGGCTGGGTCCAGGGGCGGCTGACCGAGCGCGCGGCGCTGCGCGATCCGCGGGTGAACCCGCTGGCCGAGACGATGGCGCCGATCTTCGGACGGTACGGCCACGACTTCTCGGAGGAGATGATCCTGGGCGACTTCACCGTGGATCCGCTTCCCGCGCACACGCAGTTGCCCCGCGCGGCCGGGCAGCGCGTCGTCCCCATGCGCTTCGTGCCGTACACGGGGGCGTCCCCGGTACCGGAGTGGCTGACCCGCCCGCCGTCGCGGCCCCGGGTGTGCCTGTCGCTCGGCGTCACCCGGCGCAAGGTCCTGGCCGGCCGGGACGAGCGGGTCGCGGCCGTGCTCGACGCGGTGGCCGGCATGGACGTCGAGGTGGTGGCCACGGTCAACGCCGACCAGCTGGGGGAGGGTCAGAAGGTGCCCGACAACGTGCGGGTGGTCGACTACCTGCCGCTCACCCAGGTGACACCGACCTGCTCGGCGATCATCCACCACGGCGGCTTCGGCACGTTCTTCGCCGCGGCCGCGCACCGGGTGCCCCAGATGATCATCACGGAGGAACTGGGCAGCGGGCTGTCCAGCAGCCGCTACCTGGAGGCCAGGGGCGCGGGCGTGTCCCTGCACAGCGACAGCCTGACCGCGGCGCGGGTGGGCGGCGAACTGTCCCGGCTGCTGACCGAGCCGTCGTTCCGGCAGGGCGCCGCGGCCGTGTACGCGGACATGGCCGCCGTGCCCAGTCCCGGCGAGGTCGTGCCGATCCTGGAGCGGATGGCGGCGCAGTACCGGACCCGGGGCTGATCGGCCATGGACGTGATCGAGACGCCCATACCCGGCGCGTTCGAGTTCGTCCCGCAGCGGATCCCCGACGACCGGGGCACCTTCGCGGAGGTGCTGCGCTGCGACCGGGTCGAGGACGTCACCGGGCGTCCGTTCCGCCCCGAGCAGATCAACTGCTCGGTGTCCCGGCGGAACACCCTGCGCGGGATCCACTCGGTGGCCGTACCGCCGGGGCAGGCCAAGTACGTCACCTGCGTGCGCGGGGTGCTGCGCGACATCATCGTCGACCTGCGGGTGGGGTCGCCCACCTTCGGCGTGCACCACGTGGTGCACCTGGACGGCGAGTCCGGGCGGTGCCTGTTCGTGCCGGAGGGGGTCGGCCACGGGTTCCTGGCGCTCACCGACGACACCTGCATGTACTACGCGGTCTCCACGCGGTACGTGCCGGGCACCCAGATCGAGATCGACCCCCTCGACCCCGAGCTGGCGCTGCCCTGGGGGCTCACCGAGCCGCCCGTGATGTCGGCGAAGGACGCGCAGGCGCAGGGGGTGCGCGCGGCGCTCGCCGCCGGGGTGCTCGCGGACTGGCGGGATGCCGCACCAGGGGGTGTGGCCTCGGAGCGACTCCGTTGATCTCAAGCGGACTTGAGGTTCTACGGTCCTGTCAAGCGTCAACGACAAGGCAAGGAGATTCTGTTGAGTACCGACGTCGGAACGGCGGCAGCACCGCGGGCGACCCGGAAAGAGTGGTTGGGGCTCGCGGTCCTGGCGCTTCCCACCATGCTCATGGCCATGGACCTGACGGTGCTGCACCTGGCACTGCCCGCCCTCACCGCCGACCTGCGGCCCAGCAACACCGAGTTGCTGTGGATCGTGGACATCTACGGGTTCCTGACCGCCGGCTTCCTCATCACCATGGGCGCGATCGGGGACCGGATCGGCCGCCGCCGGCTGCTGATGATCGGCGCGTTCGCGTTCGGAGCGGCGTCGGTGCTCTCGGCGTTCGCGGTCGACCCGGCGATGCTCATCGCCGCCCGGGCGCTGCTGGGCCTCGCGGGCTCCACGCTGATGCCCTCGACCCTCTCCCTGATCCGGATCATGTTCCAGGACCCCAAGCAGCAGGGTGTGGCGATCGGCGCCTGGACCGGCTTCTTCGGGCTCGGCACGGTGATCGGACCGCTGGTCGGCGGTGCGTTCCTGGAGCTGTTCTGGTGGGGCTCGGTCTTCCTGCTCGGCGTCCCGATCATGTTGCTGCTGATCGTGTGCGGCCCGGTCCTGCTGCCGGAGTACCGCAACGAGTCGGTCGCCCGGCCGGACTTCCCGAGCGCGGTCCTGTCCATCGTCGGGCTGCTCGGCCTGATCTACGGTCTCAAGCGGATCGCCGAGGACGGACTGACCGTCGAGTCGGGCCTTGGCATCGTTGTCGGACTGGTGCTGGGGGCGCTCTTCATCTCCCGCCAGCGCCGGCTCGACCAACCGCTGCTCGACCTCACGCTGTTCCGCAGCAAGCTGTTCGACAGCGCCCTCGGCATGCTCCTCCTCGCCACCCTGCTCAACTCCGCCGCGCAGTTCTTCGTCATGCAGTACCTGCAACTGGCGCACGGACTGCCCGCGATCCAGGCCGGGCTCTGGTCACTGCCCACCACCGTCGCGGTGATGATCGGCGCGATGGGGGCGCCCGCCCTGGCGAGCCGGATGAAGCTGAGCACGCTGCTCGCCGGCGGCCTGGCGGTGACCGCGCTCGGCATGGTCGTGCTGGCCCAGGTCAGCGACCCCTCCGACCTGTATGTGGTGGTGGCCGGGGCGGCCGTCGTCGGACTCGGGCTCGGGCCGATGATCTCGCTGGGCACCGGACTGATCGTGGGAGCCGCACCGCCCGAGCGGGCCGGTGCCGCCTCCGCGACGGCGGCGACCGGCACCGACCTCGGCGCGTCCCTGGGCATCGCGGCGATCGGCAGCATCGGCTTCGCGGTGTACCGGGCGGACCTGGCCGACAAGCTTCCCGAGGGGCTGCCCGCCGGCGTCGGCGAGACGGCCAAGGACACCCTCGCCGCCGCGGTCGACGTGGCCCGCACGCTGCCGGCCGGCGACGGGTCCCGGCTGCTGACGGCGGCCCGCGAGGCCTTCGTGTACGGCCTCCAGGTGACCGCGGTCGCCGGTGCGGTGATCGCCGCGCTGCTGGCCCTGGGGGCCGCGACCCTGCTGCGCAACGCCCGGATGCCCGGACCCCCGCCGGCCGCGGAGGCGGCGGACTCCGGCGCGACGGCGGAGTCCCTCGACGGGGCGAAGCCCTTGGAGAAGGCAGACAGCTGACATGCCCGGCATGGTCCCGGCGGCCGGCGCGGTCCGGACCCCGGTGGGGGTCTGGACCGCTCGGTCGCACCACGACGACCAGCCCGGCCCCGCCGTCACCCTCTCGTTCGCGCCGGACGGCACCGTCGCGCTGCGCGCCCCGGACGGCGCGGGCACCGGCGTCTGGAGCGCGGGGCCGTCCGGCGGGTTCTCCTACGAGTGCACCCGGACGTTCACCCCGGCCCCCTCCGGGCGGGCCGCGTGCGCGTCCGCGCCGAGGCCCGCCCGGAGGGGGCCGGGTACCGGGCGACCGGCACCACCGAGGTGTACGCCCCCGACGGCGTGCTGGTGCACGCCGCCACCTCGGCCGAGTTCACCGGCGACCGCCTCGCCGACGCGCCGGCGGCCTGGCACGGCATGGTGCTCCTGGGCGTGCCGATCCGCGGGCGCACGCTGTACCCCGGTGACGACGGCTTCGAGGAGGCCTGTGCCGGCTGGCTGCTGACCGTCCGGCACCGGCCCGCGGCGGTCGTGGTGGCCGCCGACGCCCAGGACGTGGCCGCCGCCGTCCGGTTCGCGGCACGGGCGGGACACCCGGTCGCGGTGCAGTCCACCGGGCACGGCACGTCGGTGCCCGCGACGGGAGGCGTGTTCATCGCCACCCGGGGGCTGCGCGAGCTGTCGGTGGACCCGGAGGCCGGCACCGCCCGGATCGGAGCCGGGCTGTGGTGGAGCGAGGTGGTCGCCGCGGCGGCCGAGCACGGCCTCGCGCCGCTGTGCGGCTCCTCCGAGCAGGTCGGGGTGATGGGCTACCTGACCAGCGGCGGGTTGCCGCTGACCCGCCGCACCCACGGCTTCGCCGCCGACTACGTCCGCTCGCTCGACATCGTCACCGCCGACGGCCTGCTCCGCACCGTCTCGCCCGCCCGGGAGCCCGACCTGTCCTGGGCGGTGCGGGGCGGCAAGGGCAACTTCGGCGTCGTGGTCGCGGCCGAGATCGAGCTGCTGCCGCTGCGCACCGTCTACGGCGGCGAGCTGTACTACCCGGGCGAGGACCCCGGGCACGCCGCCCACCTCGTCGGCTCCTACCTGGCCTGGCTCAAGGAGCAGCCGGACGAGATGTCGTCCTCCATGGAGCTGATGCGCTTCCCCGACGCCCCGCAGCTGCCCGACGCCTACCGCGGCCGTTCGTTCGTGCAGTTCCGGGTGGTGTTCACCGGGGACGAGGAGCAGGGCGCGCGGCTGGTGGAGCCCCTGCGGGCGCTCGGCCCCGAGAAGGACACCTGCGGCGCCCTGCCCTACACCGGGATCACCCGGATCTACCACGACCCCAAGGACCCGGTCAGCGTGCACCTGCGCAGCGCGCTGCTGCACGAGCTGGACGACGACGTCGTGCGGGAGCTGGTCTCGTTCATCGACCGTCGCGGCCGGGGGGTCCCTTCCCCGGCATCGAGATACGGCACCTGGGCGGGGCGCTGGACCGGCAGCCCCGCCGCGCGCACGCGGCCGGCACCCGGGGCGCGGCCTTCCACCTGTGGATGCGGCTGCCGGCACCGCCCGAGCAGGCCGGCGCGGCCCGCGAGGCCGCCGGCCGGATCCTGGAGCGGCTCGGGCCGTGGGACACCGGCGCCCTGCTCCCCGGGTTCCTGTTCGACCACGACTCGGCTCCGGAGCGGGTCAGGCGGGCCTACGGCGAGGCGGACTACCGGCGGCCGGCCGAGCTGAAGGCGGAGTACGACCCGCACCAGCTGTTCCGGGTCAACCACAACATCCCGCCGGCCGGCGACGGTGAGCCCGTCCGGCCCTGACACCGCGCCGGCGAGCGGCGCACGAACCCACGGACCTTCCTGACGGACGCAGTTGGTGCGGTACGACCCGGCTGGACGTCAGCCGGGACGAGCGGAAGGAGAGATGCAGTGAAGGCGTTGGTCCTCGCAGGAGGCGCGGGCACCCGGCTACGGCCGATCACCCACACCTCGGCCAAGCAACTGGTACCGGTGGCGAACAAACCCGTGCTCTTCTACGGACTGGAGGCGATCGCCGAGGCCGGGATCACCGACGTCGGCATCGTGGTGGGCGACACCGCGCCGGAGATCCGGCGCGCCGTCGGCGACGGGTCGGCCTTCGGCCTGAAGGTCACCTACCTGCCGCAGGCTGCGCCGCTCGGCCTGGCGCACGCGGTGCTGATCGCCCGCGAGTACCTGGGCGACGACGACTTCGTCATGTACCTCGGGGACAACTTCCTGATCGGCGGCATCACCGACCTGGTGGAGCGGTTCCGCGAGGAGCGCCCCGCCGCCCAGATCATGCTGACCAAGGTCGCCGATCCCCGCGCCTTCGGTGTGGCCGAGCTGGACACCGAGGGGCGGCTGATCGGGCTGGAGGAGAAGCCCGAGCACCCCAAGAGCGACCTGGTACTGGTCGGGGTCTTCCTGTTCACCGCCGCGGTGCACCCGATCGTGGCGGACCTGACCCCTTCGCGCCGCGGCGAGCTGGAGATCAGCGACGCCATCACCGGGCTGGTCGACGCCGGCTGCCGGGTGGAGGCGACGATCACCGAGGGCTTCTGGAAGGACACCGGCAACGTCACCGACATGCTGGAGGTGAACCGGCTCGTCCTGGAGGGGATGGAACCCGAGCTCACCGGCGTGGTGCGCGACTCGGAACTGATCGGCCGGGTGACGGTGGCGCCGGGCGCGGTCGTGCGCAACTCGCGCGTCGTCGGCCCTGCCATCATCGGACCCGGCACCGTGGTGGAGGACTCCTACCTGGGCCCCTTCACCTCGGTCGCGGAGAACTGCCAGATCATCGACAGCGAGCTGGAGTACTCCGTCGTCCTGCGGGGGGCCGCGATCCGCGGAGTGCGGCGGATCGAGGCGTCCCTCATCGGCCACGAGGTGGAGGTGACCCCGGCGACCCGGTCGCCGCGGGCACACCGTCTGGTCCTCGGCGATCACAGCAAGGTGCAGATATGCGCGTACTCGTGACCGGCGGGGCCGGCTTCATCGGATCGGCCTACGTGCGGCACCTGCTCACCGGTGCCTACCCGGCCTGGCGGGACGCCCGGGTGACCGTGCTCGACCTGCTCACCTACGCGGGCAACCTCGCCAACCTGGCGCCGGTGGCCGGGCGGTTCACCTTCGTGCACGGGGACATCGGCGACCCCGCCCTGCTGGAGCGGGTGGTGCCGGGACACGACGTGGTGGTGAACTTCGCGGCCGAGTCCCACGTGGACCGCTCCATCGCGGGCGCCTCCGACTTCGTGCGCACCAACGTCCTGGGCGTGCAGCGGCTCTTCGACGCCTGCCTGGAGGCGAAGGTGGGGCGCGTCGTGCACGTCTCCACCGACGAGGTGTACGGCTCCATCGACTCCGGCTCCTGGGACGAGTCCGCGCCGCTGGCGCCGAACTCGCCGTACGCCGCGTCCAAGGCCAGTGGCGACCTGCTCGCGCGCGCCTACCACGTCACCCACGGACTGCCCGTGGTCGTCACCCGGTGCGGCAACAACTACGGCCCCTACCAGTACCCCGAGAAGGTCGTCCCGCTCTTCGTGACCCGCCTGCTCACCGGCGGCACGGTGCCGCTCTACGGGGACGGCGGGAACGTGCGGGACTGGATCCACGTCACCGACCACTGCCGGGGCATCCAGGTCGCGGCCGAGCGGGGCGAGGCCGGCGAGGTGTACCACATCGCGGGCACCCGTGAGCTGACCAACGTGGAGCTGACCGAGCGGCTCCTGGCCGCCTGCGGGGCGGGCTGGGACCGGGTGGAGAAGGTACCGGACCGCCTCGGCCACGACCGGCGCTACTCCCTGACGGACGCGAAACTGCGGGCGCTCGGCTACGCGCCCCGGGTCTCCTTCGAGGAGGGGCTGGCCGAGACCGTCCGCTGGTACGCCGAGCACGCCGACTGGTGGCAGGAGACGGGACAGTGAGGAGCGACGACATGCGCGACACCGCCGCCGGCCATGTGACGGGGACGGCACCGGTGACCGGTGACGGGCTCGCCGGGCCGCGGCCGGTGGTCGCGGTGCTGGGGGCCAACGGCTCCATCGGCAGACACGTCGTGTCGGCCTTCGAGACGACGGGCTACCGTGTCCTCGCGGTGGTCAGGAAGCGCCCGCGGGCGGCCGCCGGGCGCGCCTGCGTCGCGCTGGACGCGTCCACGGCCTCCGGCACGGAGATCGCCGAGGTGCTGACGACGGCCGGGGCCCGGGTGGTGGTCAACGCCGCCGGAGGCTGGTTCGCGTCGGCCGAGGAGAACCAGCACGCCCATGTCGAGCTGGTCGAGCGCCTGCTGGCCGCCGCCGCGCTGCTGCCCGTACCGCCGCGGCTGGTGCAGATCGGCTCCGTCCACGAGTACGGTCCGGTGCCGCACGGGACGGTGATCCACGAGTCGTACGAGCCGACCCCGGCGACGCCCTACGCGCGGTCGAAGCTGGCCGGCACGCAGGCCGTGCTGCGCGCGACCCGGGCGGGCCACGTGCACGGCATCGTGCTGCGCGCGGTGAACGTGTTCGGCCCGGACGCGGCGGCCGGCAGCTTCCTCGGTTCGGTGGTGCGCCGGCTGCGCGACCTGCCGGCCGGTGAGCGGCTGCGGCTGGAGGTGAGCCGGGACCGGCGGGACTTCGTCGACGTACGGGACATGGCCGACGCGGTGGTGCGGGCGGCGGAGTCCCCGGTCTCCGGCCGGACCGTCAACATCGGGCGGGGCGAGGCGCTCGACATGCGCCGGATGCTCGAACTGCTCGTCGCCGAGGCCGGCCGCGGGCCCGGCGTGCTGGAGCTGACGACCCGGTCGGTGCGCTCGAACGGCGGGTCCTGGACCCAGGCCGACGTCCGGCTCGCCAACCGCCTGCTGGGCTGGGCGCCGAAGACCTCCCTGCGGCAGTCGCTGCGCGACATGTGGGAGGCCGCCACCGGACGCTGACGTGACCGCCGCTGTGTACTCGGTCGCGGGCCTGGTGCCCGTGCCCCACGTGATGCGCTGAAGGACGACTTACATGATCCTGGTAACCGGCTCCACCGGAAACGTCGGCCGCAACGTCGTTCGCGAACTCGTCGCCAGGGGTGAGCGGGTGCGCGCGCTCACCCGCAACCCGGCCGGCAGCGGCCTGCCGGCCGAGGTCGACGTAGTGGAAGGGGATTTCACCAAACCGGACACGTTGTACGCCGCACTCGACGGGGTGCGGCGGGCCTTCGTCTTCCCGCTCTTCGGGGCGATCGACGGCTTCCTCGCCCACGCGCGCCGCAGCGGGGTGGAGCGGCTCGTGCTGCTCTCCTCCTCGGCGGTCACCTTCCGCGTCCCCGGGTGGATCGGCGCGGCACACCAGCGCAACGAGGCGGAGGTGCGGGCCTCGGGGATCGACGCCACCTTCGTGCGCCCCACCCTCTTCATGGCGAACGACCTGGCCTGGGCCGGGCAGATCGCCGCGACGGGAGTCGTCCGCGGCCCCTACGCCAAGGCCCCCATGGCACCCGTGGACGAACGCGACGTCGCCGCGGTGGCGTCCGTGGCCCTGACGTCCGACCGGACCCTCGACGACGTCTCCTTCACCGGCCCCCAGTCGCTGAACCAGGTGGAACGGGTGCGCATCATCGCCGACGTGCTCGGCGTGCCGGTCGGGTTCGAGGAGATCTCGCGCGCCGAGGCACACACGCACCTGGCCCGGCACATGCCGCCGCCGGCCGCCGACTTCCTGCTCGACCAGCTCAAGGACGCGGTCGACGGCAGGGGGGAGGCCATCTCCACCGCCGAGTCCCTCGTCGGCCGGGCGGCCCACACCTACGCGTCCTGGGTCGAGCACCGGATCGCCGACTTCCGGCGCTGACCCCCCCGGCTCCACGGCAGCCGGACGAGCCGCCCGTCGCGGGAGCCGCTGCTCCGCCGCCCTGCGGCGGCCGGCCGGCCCGGGCTCACCGGCAGCCGGGCACCGGCCCGGTCAGCCGGCGGTGGCGAGGACGAGCGCGAAGCCGGCGTCGGAGTCCGCCCACAGCTGACGCGTGTGCAGGCCCGCGCCGGTCATCTCCTCCCGCAGCCGGTCCGTGGTGAACTTCGCGCTGCGCTCGGTGATCCACTCCTCGGCGGCACCGAAACGCACCGTCAGATCGAGTCCACGGACCTTCACCACCTGCTCGGCGCGACTGCGCAGCCTCATCTCGATGTGACGCTCCGCGCTGTTCCACACCGCCACGTGGTCGAAGGCCCCGGGGTCGAAGTCGGCGTCCAGTTCGCGGTTGAGCACGTGCAGCAGGTTCTTGTTGAACTCGGCCGTGACGCCCTGGGCGTCGTCGTAGGCGGCGACCATCTCCTGCTCCGTCTTGACCAGGTCGGCACCGATCAGCAGGAAGTCCTCGGGACGCATGACGTCCCGGAGCCCGCGCAGGAAGGGGCCACGGGCCGGGCGCCGGAAATTGCCCAGCGTGCTGCCGAGGAAGGCGATCAGCCGCGGGCCGTCCGCGGGCAGCGCCGGCAGCACGAGCGGAGCCGTGAAGTCGGCCCGCAGGGCGTGCAGCCGGATCCCCGGGTAGTCCCGCACGAGGTGGGCGCCGGCCTCGTGGAGCGCGTCCGCGCTGACGTCGACGGGGACGTAGTGCAGACCGGCCGGATCCAGCGCCTCGATGATCAGCTTGGACTTCGTGGAACTCCCGGACCCGAGCTCGACGAGGCTGCGGGCCCCGGTCCGCTCGGCGACGTCCCGGGCGTGCAGCCGCAGCAGGCCCAGTTCCGCCCGCCACAGCGGGTACTCCGGCAGCTGGGTGATCTCCTCGAACAGCTCGCTGCCCCGGGCGTCGTAGAACCACGTCGGCGCGGTCGACTTGGGGACGCGGGTCAGCCCGTCGCCGATGTCGGCGCGCAGGGCCGTGGCGTAGTGCTCGGCTTCGAGGACGTCGGTGTAGTCGTAGGCGCGGGTCTCGGTCATGCGTGCCTCCCTTCGGCCGGCGCCGCGGCCGGCGTCTCGGGCGAGCCGGTCGGGCCCTGCGGTACTCCGGTGCGCGGCACGGCCTGCGCGGCGTCCTCGGGCAGCGGGCGGGTGAGAGAAAACGGACTCACGTACGGGGCTCCTTGGAGGGTGGGGCCGCCGAGGCGTCGCTCGGCTCCTTGAGCGGGGTGAGCTGCACGTCGGTGCCGCTCGCCACCAGCAGGGCGCGGTCGGGCACCTCCTGCCAGCGCGGGTCGTCGTCGTACGGTTCGGAGGCCACGACCGTGCCGCCGTCCGGCCGCCGCAGGTACCACAGGGTGTCGCCCCAGGCGGTCGCGGCGACGGACGCGCCGTCGGTCAGCAGCAGGTTGAGCCGGGAGCCGGGGGCCGCCGCGGCGATCTCCAAAACCGTGTCGGCCAGCGCCCGGCCCGGGTCGTCCCCGGCGCGCAGCCGGGCCAGGACGAGCGCCCACACGAAGGCGGAGTCGTTGCGCGCCTCCAGGGACAGCAGGTCCACCGGCGGCAGCCCGCGGACGAGCCCGGCCAGCGAGTGCGGCCAGCCCGTGACGGCGCCGTTGTGGCTGAACAGCCAGGACCCGGCGGCGAACGGCGCCACGGCGGCCTCCGCGTCGGCGCCGGCCAGCGTCGCGTCCCGCACGGCGGCGAGCAGCGTCCGGCTGCGCACCACCCGGGCCAGGTCGGCGAAGGACAGGTCCGCCCAGATGGGCCCGGCCCGCCGGTAGCGCGCCGGCCGGGGATCGCCCGGCGCGTACCAGCCGACCCCGAACCCGTCGGCGTTCACGGTGCCGTACCGTTGCCTCCTCGGTGCCCACGACTGGTGGTAGAGGGCGGACGGGGGGTCCACCAGCAGTCTGCCGAGGGGCTCCTCGGGCCCGGTGTACGCCAGGTGCCGGCACATCAGGCGTCCTGCGAGCGGGCGGTGCGGAACCCGGAGAAGATCTGCCGCCGGATCGGGTAGTCCCAGTTGCGGAACGTGCCCCGGCAGGCCACCTGGTCCACGGCGAAGGACCCGCCCCGCAGCACCTTGTGCTCGGGCCCGAAGAACACCTCCGAGTACTCCTTGTACGGGAACGCCGTGAAGCCCGGGTACGGCAGGAAGTCGCTGGCCGTCCACTCCCACACGTCACCGATCAGCTGCCGCACCCCCAACGGCGAGGCGCCCTCGGGGTAGCTCCCGGCGGGTGCCGGGCGCAGGTGGCGCTGGCCGAGGTTGGCGTGCTCGGGCCCCGGGTCGGCGTCGCCCCACGGGTAGCGCGTCGAGCGGCCGGTCGCCGGGTCGTGCCGCGCGGCCTTCTCCCACTCGGCCTCGGTGGGCAGCCGGCGCCCGGCCCAGCGGGCGTACGCGTCGGCCTCGTACCAGCACACGTGCAGCACCGGCTCGTCGGGCGGCACCACCTCGGTGACGCCGAACCGGCGCCGCAGCCACTGCCGGCCGTCGCGGCGCCAGAACAGCGGCGCCGTGATCGACGTGCGCCGGACGTGCGCCCAGCCGTCCGGGGTCCACCAGCGCGGGTCGTCGTAGCCGCCGTCCTCGATGAACGCCTGGTAGGCGGCGTTGGTGACCGGGGTGGTGTCGATCCAGAACGGGGCCACCTCGCGCCGGTGCGCGGGCCGTTCGTTGTCCAGCGCCCACGGTTCGCCGGAGGTCCCCATGGTGAACGGGCCGCCGGGCACCAGCACTTCGGCCGGTCCGGTGAACAGCGGCATAGGCTCCGGGTCGGGCGCGTGCAGGACCGGCGGGCCCTTGCGGAGCTGATGGGTGATCAGCATCGTCTCGTCGTGCTGCTGCTCGTGCTGGGCGACCATCCCGAAGGCGAACCCCGCCTCCGTCAGCCGCGTCCCGTGGAACGCGGTGCCGGCCAGCACGTCCAGTGCCCGGCCGCGCACCTCGGCCGCGTACCGGCGGGCCTCCTCGGGCGGCAGCAGCGGCAGCGAGGGCCGCTCCGCGCGCGGGTGCTCGAAGGCGTCGTAGAGGCCGTCGATCTCGGGCCGTATCGCCTCCTGGCCGGCGACCGCGCGCAGCAGCCAGAGTTCCTCCTGGTTGCCGATGTGCGCCAGATCCCACACCAGCGGTGACATCAGCGGCGAGTGCTGGGCGGTCAGGTCGGGCTCCTCGACACAGCCGGTCAGCAGCGCGGTGCGGTCGCGCGCGGCGACCAGCGAGGTCAGGGCGCGCCGGCGGAACGCCTCGCTGTCGGCCCCGGTCTCCGCGCCGTACGCGCTCTCCGCGTCGATGGCGGGCTCGGTCATGTGCGCATGTCCTTCCCGTGCGGGCGGCCGTCGGTGCCGCGCAGCCTGTCGAGCAGGTCGTCGGCAGGGCAGCGGCCCCGGACGACGTAGTGGTCCCGGTACGCGGCGACGGCGTCCGTCACCGCGGTGGACGCGCCGATCCGGGGCAGCGCCTGCAGCGCCGCCGCGAAACACTCGACGGCCACCTCGCGCAACTCCGGGTCGGCGAGCCCGTACCGGGCCGCGTCGAGCCACAGCGGGTTGTGCGGGGCGGGCAGCCCTCCGGCGCGCTCGGCCAGCGGCTTCACCGCGCGGTACGCGGTCTCCGCGGCCTCGGGGTCGTCGAACAGGGCCGTCGTCACGGCCAGCGGCACGATCCACCCGTCCTCGCCGGGCTGCGCGTCGATCATGCGCAGTTCCAGGTGGCCGCGCGGCCGGACGGGCGGGAACAGGGTGGTGACGTGGTAGTCGAGGTCGTCCCGGGTGGGTGGCCTGGGCGCCCTCGTTCTGGCCCAGTCCCGGAAGGTCAGCCCGTCCGGCACCAGCCACGGGCCGCCGTCCCGGCGCACGCACATCACCGGGGCGTCCAGCACGTGCCGGGTCCAGGCGCCGCGCGGATCGGTGTCCAGGGCGGGCGCGCCGGCCCGGCCCGCGCCGATCTGCACCCAGCGCAGCTGCCGGGTGGACCGCCAGCCGGTGGGGGCGTGGCCGGCCAGCGGGGAGTTGGCGAACACGGCCAGCAGCACCGCGCCCAGCTGGTGCGCCAGCCACCAGCGCCGCACATGGCCGAGCGGGCCGGGCTCCTCGTACCCGGCGTCCAGGCACACCTGGACCGACGCCGAGGTGCACATCATGGCCCGGCCGGCCGGGCCGGTGCGGTCCAGACAGGCCTCCATCGCCTCGTAGCGGGGCTCCCGCAGGAACCGGCGGGGGGCGTGCCACGGGTCGTGGCCGATGCCGAGGAGGCCGAGTCCGAGCCCGCGCAGGGCCGTGCGGACGGCGTCCAGGTCGGCGGAGACGGTGTCCACGCACTCCGTCAGGGAGGCGGCGGGCCGGGAGCTCAGCTCCAGCTGGCCGCCGGGTTCGACGGTCAGCGCCGACCGCAGGGGGACGGTGCGCAGTGCGGCGTAGGCCGCTTCGAGCCGTTCGGGTGTCACGGGGAGCCGCGGCGCGCGCGGCTCGTGCACGAGCCATTCCACTTCGACGCCGACGGTGCGCGGCGGTCCGGTCTTGAAGCAGATGCCCCGGACCAGGGCCTCCACCTCGGGTTCGGTGACGGCTGTACGGGGCTCCGTACAACCGCTGACTGAGTCGGACATGTCGGGATCCTCCTGAGATTCCACCATGCCGCCGGTCCGGTGAAGAGCAACGCGGACCGGCACACCTGTCCCACCCAAGCCCCTCACGCCGCGTCGCACAAGGGTGCACATCCGGACTTGTCGGACCGGATATGAGTTCCCTGCGCGTTCCCGGGGGCCCGGGAAAACTTCGTTGCACCGCAGGACCAGCATCGCTCACGATGCGTTCATGAGCACGAGGGGGAGATCGCGGGGCGCGCGGTCATGGCGCCCACGGGGGTGGCGCCATGACCGCGCGCCTGCGCACCGCCGCTTGCGAACGCCGTTCGGGAAGCGTCAGCTCCAGCCGTAGCGCAGGCGCAGCCGGTGCCGGACCAGCTCGAAGCGCATCCGGTCCAGGGCGCACGCCTCGCGCCGCATGCCCGCCTCGTGCAGCCGCAGCACCCGGTCCAGGTCCACCCAGGAGTCCCGCCCCGAGCGGTCCCAGGGGCCGTGCCCGATCGGCACCCACTCCCGGTCGCCGTCGTGCCGCTTGCTGGACAACTGCACGGCGAGGAACGTGCCCGCCGCCTCCCGGGCCACCACCAGCACCGGGCGGTCCTTGCCCCGCCCGTCGTTCTCCTCGAAGGGCACCCAGGTCCACACGATCTCCCCGGGATCGGGATCGCCGTCGTGCGCGGGCGAGTACTCGGTGCGCACCCGGCCGGTCCCGCGCGGATCGGCCTCGGTGGTCGCGGTCGGGCCGAAGCGGCCGGGCGCGTTCTCGTCCGTGAAGGCAGTCACCGGGTCACGGTAACGGGCGGCCGGCCGGCCCACCCGGGCGGGCGGCCGAACGCCCGCACGCCGCGGCCGGCTTCGCGGCCGGCGGCTCCGGCGGTCGCCGCCGGTGCCGGCGCAGGTCCGCCGCCGGCCTCCTGCGGCGAGCGAGCCGAGCAGACGTGCGCTGCGGCCGGGTCCCAGCAGCGGGGCGCCGGCCGGGAGGCCGCCGGTGACGAAGCCGGCCGCGACGTCGACGCCGGGCCGGCCCCAGCACTTCCCGCCGTCGCACTCCGCACGAGCGGACTTCGGACGGGCCGGCCCCGGGAGAGCGGACTGCGCCGGAGGAGAGCCGCCCATGACGCCGGCCCGCCCCGCGTCCCCGTCCCGCCGCGCGCCCTGACCGGGATCTCCGGCACCGCCCGCCACTTCACGGCCGTCGAGCAACGGGGCCGGGCGGCGTGATCCCGGCCAGGAACGTCACCCGCTCCTTCCGCTCGGCCAACTGCGCCGCCCGCCACCGGCAGCAGCAGTCGGCCCTGCTCGACCTCCCGGACGGCACGGACCTGTTCCGCCAGGACCGCTCGTTCGTCCCGGTGACCGCCTGGGTGCGGCGCCCGGCCGCGCCGTCAGGTCCGGACGGGCCCGGTCAGCTCGACGATGTCGTCGGCGGCCACGTCGTGCAGCCGGACGGCGAGGTCCTCCAGGGCGCGGCTGGCGGCCAGTTCGTCGCCGATCTCGGGCACCGGCCGGTCGACCGGGTTCCGCCGGGCCACGCCCCGGCCGACGACGCTCGACATGTCACCGGCGGTCAGCACGGCACGCGCGCGCGTGTCGTCACCGTCCTCGGTGATGTAGATCTGCACGGTCCACTGCTTGTCTTCCATGGTGATCACTTCCGTACGACGGTTTTCCCCGCCACCCACCACCGTGCGCCCGAAACGCCCAGCGCGCCAGAGCAGCCGGCGGCACCCCAGGGGGCCGGCCCTGCGCGTACCGGTGCGACCAGTCCTGCGACCGCGTCCACCGGTGGTCCTCCCCGGCGGGCAGCAGCGCCCGGCGGTACGGCGAGGAGCCGTCGGCCGGGCTCACGAGGAAGGCCGCCATGCCCCCTCGAAGTGGGCCCGGTCGGGCGGGCCCGCGTGCCGGAACCAGATCACGACCGGCCAGTCCTCGGGGCTCGCAGAGCCGGTGCGCCAGAAGAAGTGGTCGGAGTCGGAGGTCAGCCCCCAGGGCAGCGGACCGCCCTCGGCCGGGTGCACCGGGTACGGGTAGGCGTCCGGGTCGCCGGCGTGCAGCTCGGCGAAGGTGCCGCCGATCTCCTCCACGGCGTACCGGGCGAAGCCGCGCATCCCCCCGGGGCAGGCCGGGAACGGCGGCTCCCACGTGGGGTCCAGCACGGCGAGGTGGCCGTCCGTCCGGCCGCCGCCGTACACGTCGACGAAGTCGCGGTGGTCCCGCGGGAGGGCGAAGCCCGTCGCCGCCGGCACCTCCTCCCAGGGCGGCGGCTCGGTGGGCGGGGGCATGAGCGCGGTGAGACGGCTGATCAGGGGGTGCATGGGTCCTTCGGGGGCCGGGGGTGGTGCGGCGGTCAGTGGGAGGCGGTCAGTTGGAGAGGTCGAGCACCCGGAACCGACCCGCTGAGCGCAGGCGGCCGGGGTCTGCGGCCGGGGCCGGTCGGGCGGCAGGCCCGCGGGGGCGGCCGCGTCGTCCACGGCGATCCAGCGGTCCTCCGCCCCGGACGGACCCGACAGCCCGGAGTCCGAGTCCGTGCGGTGTAGGTCTTCCCGCCGACGGTGAGGGTGCGCAGGGTGTACCCGGCCGGCGTGTACGTGCCCAGGGCCGCGCCCCGGGCGGTGACGCGCAGGTCGGAGGTGACGCCGGCGCCCGCGACGGCCGTCCCGTAGCGGACCACGGGAGCGGCCGCCGGCTGGATGACCGCCTGCTCGAAGGGGACCCGGTCGGGCCGCGGCTCGCCGTCCCGGTCGAGGACGACGACCAGGGCGGCGGCCGGCCCGGCGGGCGCGAGCGCGGTACCGGCGATCCACGCCCGGAGGCGCCGGGGCGGCGGTGCGGTGGTGCGGCCGCGAACGGGGGCGGCCACGGGGGCGGCGCGCCCGGCGAGC
>NZ_JBHMCY010000084.1:0-32580 GCF_042430725.1 Streptomyces cinereospinus
TCTCGCGTTTCCCTTTCCGGCGCTTCCGACTCTATCAGAACCTTTTCGGCCTGATCCCCAGTCAGCGGGGTGCGTCTTCCCGGCCGTTGGGCCGTTCCGACGGGTGAGACTTTAGCGGATTCCTCGCTCCCGAGCTAATCGGGGGCTGCGTCCTTTCGGGCGCGGATTCCTCATTCCATAAATACACATACCAACGGCACGACAGCAGGCGACGGATCGACTGCTCGTCGAGAGTGGCTGGTACTTGCGGAATGGCCGTCCGGGGACCGACCGGAGTCGGCGCTCACGTCGGACAACTCGGAGCACACTACGGACTGGCCTGGGGCGTGTCAACTCGGGCCCCCGACCGCACCTCGCGGGCGTAGTCTGAGGACGTGACTGCGCATACGTGTACTCATCTGTGGTGGGCCGCCTGACGGCGGCCGGACGCACGTATGCACTCAACGGCCGCCGCCTCGGCGGCCGTTCTCGTATCTCCCTCCGGGAGGGTCGGCCGGCCGGTGCGGCGGCCTCGACCAGGAGGTGGAGAGATGACGCGGGTCTTCAGCGGGGTCAAGCCGACCGGGCATCTGACGCTCGGGAACTACCTCGGGGCCATGCGGCGGTGGGTCGGGGTGGATCAGCATCGGGCGGAGGCGCTGTTCTGCATCGTCGATCTGCACGCGCTCACCGTGGAGCACGATCCGGCGCGGGTGCGCAGGCTGAGCCGGCAGGCGGCGACGGTGCTGCTGGCGGCGGGGCTGGATCCCGAGCGGTGCACCGTCTTCGTGCAGAGCCATGTCGACGAGCACGCGCGGCTGTCGTACCTGCTGGAGTGCGTGGCGACCGACGGTGAGATGCGGCGGATGATCCAGTACCGGGAGAAGGCCGGGCTGGAGCGGGCGCGGGGCGGGAGTGTGCGGCTGTCCTTGTTGACGTATCCCGTGCTGATGGCGGCCGACATCCTGGCGTACCGGACCGACGAGGTGCCGGTGGGCGACGACCAGACGCAGCACGTGGAGCTGGCGCGGGATCTGGCGGTGCGGTTCAACCAGCGGTACGGGCACACGTTCGTGGTGCCCCGGGCCACGCATCCGGAGGTGGCGGCGCGGGTGATGAACCTTAAGGAGCCGGCGTCGAAGATGGGCAAGAGCGACGACTTCGGGCCGGGGATCGTCTATGTGCTCGATGAGCCGGACGTGGTGCGCAAGAAGGTCATGCGGGCGGTCACCGACAGCGGGCGGGACGTCGTGTACGACCGGGCGGGGCGGCCGGGGGTCGCGAATCTGCTGGAGATCCTGGCGGCGTGCACGGGTGGGAACCCATCGGACCTGGGCGGTGTGTATGAGTCGTACGGCGCCTTGAAGAAGGACACCGCGGAGGCGGTGGTGGAGGTCCTGAGGCCCGTGCAGGCGAGGCACAAGGAGCTGTGTGCGGATCCCGGCTATGTGGAGGGAGTGCTGCGGGATGGTGCGGAGCGGGCACGGGCGATGGCGCGGCCGACCGTGGATGCGGCGTATCGCGCGATCGGATTGCTGCCGGCTTCCTCGGACACGGAGGAAGCGGGCGCCGGCGTGGCGGCTGTGCTGAACACGGCCCGGTAGGGGTGTGAGCCGGCGGCGAGGCACGATGCGCGGTGGCGGCGCGTCGTGGCCTCGCCGCCCTGGCCGACACGGGGACGGGTGACCTCGGGCGGGGTCAGGTGTTGATGCCGGCGGCGAGCTGGCGGCTGCGGTCGCGGGCGGCTTCGAGGGCGGCGATGAGGGCGGCCCGTACGCCGTGGTTCTCGAGTTCGCGGATGGCGTTGATGGTGGTGCCGGCGGGGGAGGTGACGTTCTCGCGGAGCTTGACCGGGTGCTCGCCGCTGTCGCGGAGCATGGTGGCCGCGCCGATCGCGGACTGGACGATCAGGTCGTGCGCCTTGTCCCGGGGCAGGCCGAGCAGGATGCCGGCGTCGGTCATGGCTTCGACCAGGTAGAAGAAGTACGCCGGGCCGGAGCCGGAGAGGGCGGTGCAGGCGTCCTGCTGGGACTCGGGGACGCGCAGTGTCTTGCCGACGGAACCGAAGATCTCCTCGGTGTGGGAGAGGTCGGCTTCGCTGGCGTGGGTGCCGGCGGAGATGACGGACATGGCCTCGTCGACGAGGGCGGGGGTGTTCGTCATGACGCGGACGACCGGGGTGCCGGCGGCGAGGCGTGCCTCCAGGGAGGAGGTGGTGATGCCCGCCATGCCGCTGATGACGAGGCGGTCGGCGGGGACGTGCGGGGCGAGTTCGTCCAGGAGGGTGCCCATGTCCTGCGGCTTCACCGTGAGGATGAGGGTGTCGGCGGTCTTCGCGGCTTCCGGGTTGCCGACCGGGGTGACTCCGTAGCGGGTGCGGAGTTCCTCGGCCCGCTCCGGGCGGCGGGCGGTCACCAGGAGATCGGCGGGGGTCCAGCCGCCGCGGATCATTCCGCTGAGCAGGGCTTCGCCGATCTTGCCGGTGCCGAGGACTGCGACTTTCTGGGTCATGGTGCGGGGCCCTCCGGTGGGTGCGTCGTCCGGGTTCATCCTCGCACCGGGTGTGGGCACCGGGCTCGGTTGTCCGGTGGGCGGGATGTGCGCGGGCGCCCGGTGGGTCAGGTGGTGCGGCGGCGCGGCGTCGCCGCGCCGAGGGTGAGGACCGGCAGGGCGCAGCCCGCGGCGATCAGGACGTCGCGGACGAAGTCGGCCGTCAGTCGGTGTGCTGGAGGACTTCGTTCATGCCGTCGACGGCGTGGGACATGGGGAGGCCGTTGGAGATCGCCTCCAAGAGACGGGGTGCATGGTGTCGCGTGGGGTGAAGAGGCTGGGTGACGTCAAGGGGGGTGGTGCGGCGCGGGTGAGGGGGTGGATCGGGGTGTGCGGGAGGGTGGTGCCGGAGGGGCCGTTCCCGGGGTCGACGGCGAATACGTCGGCACCCCCGCCGGGCGTCAGGGCGGTGGTGGTGCCGGGGCGGTGTCGGTGACCGCCGTACGCGGGCCGGCGGCCGGACACTTGCGCGATGGGGTGGGAGAGGAAGGGCGTGCTCGTCGGCCGGGTGGCTGTGGGGTGCGGGTGCGGGGCCGGCTGTCCGCGTGTCCGGGGATCAGGCGCGGCGGGGCCTTTTCGCGGGGTTGCCGGTGCGGCGGGCGGTGCGCTTGCGGTGCTCGGCGAGGGCCGCTTCGTACTCGGCGCGGGGGAGTTTCTCGCCGGGGCCTCGGTCAGGGAGCGGCAGAAGTAGGCGAGGAGGGAGCCGACGAAGCCGATGGTGAGGAGGGAGCGGAGGGAGGACTGGCGATCGGGGTCGTGGCGCCTGGTGAACCCCTCCCAGGTGTGCCGGAAGGCGAGCGGGCTGCAGACCGCGAACATGACGACGACCAGGAGGGGGACGAAGACGCCCGTCTCGGCGAGCTGGATGCCCTCGTAGGCGAAGCGGAGCACCAGGCAGGCGGCGGTGGCCGCGGCGAGGGAGCCGGCGGACACGGCGATGCGGCGGGCCGTGTAGCCGGAGTCGCGGCCGACCCAGGTCGTGCCGAAGAAGCGCAGGGGTTCGGGGCGGGGCCCGCCGCCCGTGGGCTGGTCCGGGGTGCCGTTCTGGTGGTCGCTCACGGGTCGATTGTCGCCCCGGTCCGCGACGGGCCCCAGCGCGTGGTCAGGAGCAGCGGGGGGCGACGTAGCCGTCGGTGCCGGTCCTGACGTAGGCGTCGGAGACGTACTGGGAGTTGGCGATGCAGTCCCAGAGGTTGGTGGTGCCGTAGGGGCCGGTGACGGTGTCGCCGGGGCGCTGGCAGTAGATCGGGACGGTGGTGCCCTCGGGCAGGACGCGGACGATGCGGTAGGAGGTGCCGGGACCGCTGCGGACGTTGAGCCGGACGCCGGGGGCGACCGGGTAGGCGCGGACCAGCGTCGTGGCCGTCGCGGTGGCGTCCGGCGCCTCCGCTTCGGCCTCCGCCGACGCGGGCGCCTCCTCGGTGGCGGTCCCCGTCGAGGCGGCCGTCGCGGTCGCCTCCGCCGTAACCGCAGCCGTCAGTGCCGTCTCCTGCTCGCCCGGCTCCGCCGACTCGGTGTTCTCCGTGGCCATGTCGGCCTCCCCCCGTTTGGATGCCTGTGAACGGTTCACGCCAAAATGGCGTGGCGCACCGAGGCTAGCAAGCCCCAGGGGTTTCGCACGCAGCATCGACTAGGCTCAGCGCGTCGCGCGTGCGGACGGACACCCGGGGGTGAGAGATGCCGCCATGGCGCAACCCCGGTACGGACCCGGAAGCGGAATCGCAGCGGTACGCCGGGCAGTATCTGCTGGAGGCACAGCTCGGGGCCGGCGGCATGGGCGTGGTCCATCTGGCGCGGTCGGCCTCGGGGCTGCGGCTGGCCGTGAAGGTCGTGCACGCGCAGTTCGCGCAGGATCCCGAGTTCCGAGGCCGGTTCCGGCAGGAGGTCACGGCGGCCCGGCGGGTCAGCGGCGCGTTCACCGCGCCCGTCGTCGACGCCGATCCGGATGCCGGGCGGCCGTGGATGGCGACGCTCTACATCCCCGGTCCGACCCTCTCGGCGTATGTGAAGCGGAACGGCGCTCTGCCCGCTGCCCGGTTGCGGCAGTTGATGGCGGGGCTGGCGGAGGCACTGCGGGACATCCATCGGGTCGGGGTGGTGCACCGCGACCTCAAGCCCAGCAATGTGCTGCTCGCCGAGGACGGGCCGAAAGTCATCGACTTCGGCATCTCCCGGCCCTCGGACAGTGAACTGCGTACCGAGACCGGCAAGCTGATCGGCACGCCGCCGTTCATGGCGCCGGAGCAGTTCCGCAGGCCCCGGGACGTGGGGCCGGCCGCCGACGTGTTCGCGCTCGGGTCGCTCATCGTGCACGCGGCGACGGGCAGCGGGCCGTTCGACTCGGACAGCCCGTACCTGGTGGCGTATCAGGTCGTGCACGAGGAGGCGGACTTGACGGGGGTGCCGCGGGAACTCGTGCCGCTCGTCGCCCGTTGTCTGGCCAAGGAGCCGCAGGACCGGCCCACCCCGGACGAGCTGATGGCGGAGCTGCGGTCGCTGTCGGCGTCGTACGACACCCAGTCCTTCGTGTCCGACCCCCTCGTCTCCCCGCCCTTCGTACCCGAGCCCCTCATACCCGAGCAGCGCGCCGGCGAGCGGTCGTCGGCGTCCCCCGGCGGGCTTTCCGGCGGTGACCTGCCCACCCACCGGCGCCGGGTGCCCGCCGCGCCGGACACCGCCGCCCCGGACGTACCGGCCGAGGGCCGGCCCGGGCGGCGACGGTGGTGGGCGGTCGCCGCCGGGGCCGCCGCGCTCGCCGTCGCGGCCGGGGTCCTGGTGTCGGCCGGCACCGGGGAGCCGCGGGCGGCCGACGGGCCGCCGCAGGCCCAGCGGTTCCGGGCCTGGGACGTCGAGCTCACCGCGCGGGGCGCCGAGGCGAGCGGGATGCCGCAGTGCGCGTACGGGAGCGGCACGCTGTACTGCACGCGTCCCGGTGTCCTGGCCGCCGCCGTCGATCCGCTCGACGGGGAGATGTTGTGGGCGCGGGCGGGCGCGGGCCGGACCACCGACGGGAACGTGCAGCCGCCCGTGCTCGCGGGCGGCCTGCTGCACGTCGTCTCGGAGGGCAGCCGGCGCCTCACCGCGCTCGACCCGGCGACCGGCGAGACCCGCTGGAGCCTCGACATCGCCCCTTACGACGGCCGGATCGCGCACGTCGGCGGGGTGGTGCTGGTCACCGGCGCCGACTCGACGGTCACCGCGCTGGACGCGGCCACCGGCGAGCGGAAGTGGCGGCACCGGATCGCCGGGCTCACCGAGCCGGTGTTCCAGTCGTACGGCGGGCGGGTCGCGTACGCCGTCGACGCGGACGGCACGGGGACGCGGGTGACCGCGATGGACCCGGAGACCGGGGACGCGCGCTGGCAGCGACGGCTGGCGGGGGCGCTGACGCTGGTGGGCGCGCGGGAGAGCGTGCTGTGGTTCACGTCGACGTCCACGTCGTACGCGGACACGGACGCCGTCGTGCGGTACGACGCCGCGCGGGACAGCCGGCGCCGGGTCGCCCTGCGTTTCCCGGTGGCGGGGGCGCAGGCGGTCGTGGCGCGGGACGCGGTGTGTCTGCTGGGTGCCGACGGTGCGCTGACGGCGGTGGACACCGGGGCGTCGGAGCAGCTGTGGCGGCTGGAGACGTCCGTCAGTTTCCCGTCGGCGCCGGTGGTGGCCGGGCAGCGGCTGTACTTCAGCGCGGGGGACGGGCGGGTCGTCGCCGTCGACGTCGCGCGGGGGGAGGTGCTGGGGCAGACGGACGCACGGCCGGGGGCGGCGCGGGGGTCGGTGGTGTCCGGGCTGCCGCTGCCGGTCGCGGCGGACGGGAAGGTGTTCGCGGGGGCGCCGGACGGGGTGCTGTTCGCGGTGGACGGGGGGCGGGTGGCGGGGTGGTGAGCCGGCCGCGTGCGGTGTCCGGCGTCCGGCACTCCGCGTCCGGCGCCTGACGCCCCGCGCACCCGGCGCCCGGCGCCCCTGGCCCGGTCCCCGGCATCGGACACCCCGTCCCTGGGACACCTCGCTCGGCACTTCTCGCCCGGCATCCGACATCCCGCGCACCCGGCACCCCGCACCCCGCACCCGGCAGACAGCGGACGGCACCCCGCACCCCGCACCCCGCAGACAGCGGACGGCACCCCGCACCCCTCGCCCCTCGCCCCGCACCCCGCACCCGGCAGACAGCGGGCGGCGGACGGCGGACGGCGGACGGCGGACGGCGGACGGCGGACGGCGGACGGCGGACGAGACACCGACCCAGCCCTTCGCACCGGCACCCCGCCCCATCCCCGGCACGCGAAAGGGGCCGCCCGTCCGGGGCGGCCCCTCCTCTGTCGCCGGGTCAGCCCAGCTTGGTGACGTCCCGGACCGCGCCCTTGTCCGCGCTGGTCGCCATCGCGGCGTAGGCGCGCAGCGCGGCGGAGACCTTGCGCTCGCGGTTCCTGGGGGCGTACGCCCCGTTCAACGCCTGCTCGCGCCGTGCCAGTACCGCGTCGTCGACGAGCAGCTCGATCGAGCGGTTCGGGATGTCGATGCGGATGCGGTCACCGTCCTCGACGAGCGCGATGGTGCCGCCGGAGGCCGCCTCGGGAGAGGCGTGGCCGATGGACAGGCCGGAGGTGCCGCCGGAGAAGCGGCCGTCGGTGACCAGCGCGCAGGTCTTGCCGAGGCCGCGGCCCTTGAGGAAGGACGTCGGGTAGAGCATCTCCTGCATGCCGGGGCCGCCCTTGGGGCCCTCGTAGCGGATGACGACCACGTCGCCGTCGGTGACCTGCTTGTTGAGGATCTTCTCGACGGCCTCCTCCTGCGACTCGCAGACGACCGCCGGGCCCTCGAAGGTCCAGATCGACTCGTCGACACCGGCCGTCTTCACGACGCAGCCGTCGACCGCCAGGTTGCCCCTGAGGACGGCCAGGCCGCCGTCCTTGGAGTAGGCGTGCTCGGCGGAGCGGATGCAGCCGTTCTCGGCGTCGGTGTCCAGGGCCGCCCAGCGCTCGGACTGGGAGAAGGCCTCGGCGGAGCGGACGCAGCCGGGGGCCGCGTGCCACAGCTCGACGGCCTCGGGGGACGGGGAGCCGCCGCGCACGTCCCAGGTCTTCAGCCAGTCCGACAGGGACGGGCTGTGCACGGCGTGGACGTCCTCGTTGAGCAGGCCCGCGCGGTGCAGCTCGCCGAGCAGGGCCGGGATGCCGCCGGCGCGGTGCACGTCCTCCATGTAGTAGGTGCGGTCCTTGGCGACGTTGGGCGCGACCTTCGCCAGGCACGGGACCCGGCGGGAGACCGCGTCGATCTCCTCCAGGCCGAACGGGACGCCGGCCTCCTGGGCGGCGGCCAGCAGGTGCAGGATCGTGTTGGTGGAGCCGCCCATCGCGATGTCCAGGGCCATCGCGTTCTCGAAGGCCGCGAAGGTGGCGACGTTGCGCGGCAGGACCGAGTCGTCGTCCTGCTCGTAGTAGCGGCGGGTGATGTCCATGACCGTGCGGGCGGCGGTCTCGTAGAGCGCGCGGCGGGCCGTGTGGGTGGCCAGGGTCGAGCCGTTGCCCGGCAGGGACAGGCCGATGGCCTCGGTCAGGCAGTTCATCGAGTTGGCGGTGAACATGCCGGAACAGGAGCCGCAGGTCGGACAGGCGTTCTCCTCGATGCGGAGGATGTCCTCGTCCGAGATCTTGTCGTTCACGGCGTCGGAGATCGCGTCGACCAGGTCGAGGGTGCGGACCGTGCCGTCGACCAGGGTGGCGCGGCCGGACTCCATGGGGCCGCCGGAGACGAAGACCGTGGGGATGTTCAGCCGCAGGGCCGCGTTCAGCATGCCCGGGGTGATCTTGTCGCAGTTGGAGATGCAGACCAGGGCGTCGGCGCAGTGCGCCTCGACCATGTACTCCACGCTGTCCGCGATCAGGTCGCGGGAGGGCAGCGAGTACAGCATGCCGCCGTGGCCCATCGCGATGCCGTCGTCGACGGCGATCGTGTTGAACTCGCGCGGGATGCCGCCCGCCTCCCGGATCGCCTCGCTGACGATCCGGCCGACCGGCTGGAGGTGGGTGTGGCCCGGCACGAACTCGGTGAAGGAGTTCGCGACGGCGATGATCGGCTTCCGGCCGATGTCCGCACCGGGTACACCAGAGGCGCGCATAAGGGCGCGGGCGCCCGCCATGTTGCGACCGTGGGTGACTGTGCGGGACCTCAGCTCGGGCATCGTCGCTCGCTCCTTCGGAGAAATCTGACCTCTACGAGCCTACGCCGGTGCTCCAAAGGATGGACGTGGTGTCCGAAATGCGGGATGCGTGTCTCAGGCGAGCCCGTCGTCCGTCGCCGCCCGTCGCCGCCCATTGCGTGTCCTTCGCCGGCCGTCAGGGGCCGGTCAGATGTTCCTGTACGACCGGCGCGACGCGCCTGATGATGACTTCCATGTCGGCCGAGGCCAGCGGCTCCAGCTTGATCACGTACCGCATGAGGGTTACCCCGACCAGCTGCGCGGCCGCCAGTTCGGCGCGCAGTTCGGCGTCGGACCGGCCGAGCTGGGCGGCGACGGGGCGCAGCAGCTGGGCGGCGACGAGCCGGCGGAAGACGGCCGCGGCCATCTCGTTGGTCACGGCGGACCGGACGACGGCCAGCAGCGGCGTCCGGGTGACCGGGTTCTCCCAGATCCCGAGCAGGAACCGCGCGAACCGCTCCCCGACCCCCTCGGCCGGCCCTTCGAAGATCACGTCCGGCGCCTTCAGCGCGGGCGCGAAGACGGCTTCCACCGCCTCCTGGAAGACCTGCTCCTTGGTGCCGAAGTAGTGGTGCACCAGCGCCGAGTCCACGCCCGCCGCGTTGGCGATGCCGCGCACGGAGGCCTTCTCGTAGCCCCGCTCGGAGAACTCCTCGCGGGCCGCGGCGAGGATGCGGTCGCGGGTGCCGGCGGACTCCGTACGCGAAGGCCTGCCGCGTCCGCGGGCGGTCGCGCCGGTCATCGCCGGGGCGCCTTCGCGGTGAAGGCCAGGTGGAGCCGGGTGAAGGCCAGGGCCTCGGCGAGGTCGGCCTCGCGCTCGGCGCTGGACATGGCCCGGCGGGTGTTGACCTCGATCACGACATGGCCGTCGAAGCCGTTCAGCGCCAGGCGTTCCAGCAGCTCGGCGCAGGGCTGGGTGCCGCGGCCGGGGACCAGGTGCTCGTCCTTGTTGGAGCCGTTGCCGTCGGCGAGGTGGACGTGGCCGAGGCGGTCGCCCATGCGGTCGATCATGTGCAGGGCGTCGGTGCGGGCGGTCGCGGTGTGGCTGAGATCGATCGTGAAGTGCCGGTAGTCGTCCTTGGTGACGTCCCATTCGGGGGCGTACGCCAGCATCTCACGGTCGCGGTAGCGCCAGGGGTACATGTTCTCCACGGCGAACCGCACATCGGTCTCGTGCGCCATCCGCCAGACCCCGGCGACGAAGTCGCGCGCGTACTGGCGCTGCCAGCGGAACGGGGGGTGGACGACGACCGTGCTCGCGCCCAGCTTCTCGGCCGCCGCCCGGGCGCGCTGGAGCTTGGCCCACGGGTCGGTGGACCAGACGCGCTGCGTGATGAGCAGGCAGGGGGCGTGCACGGCGAGGATCGGGATCTGGTGGAAGTCGCTGAGCCGGCGCAGGGCCTCGATGTCCTGGCTGACGGGATCGTTCCACACCATGACCTCGACCCCGTCGTACCCGAGGCGCGCGGCGGTCTCGAAGGCCGTCGCCGTCGACTCCGGATAGACGGAGGCCGTCGACAGAGCGACCTTCGCATCCGGGATGCGTACGACTGGTTCTGCCACGGGGACAGGGTACGTGGGTCTGCGGCGTGAGCCAGGGTCGATGTGGGCCTGTTCACTGCCGAAAGGGACACCCGGGCGCTGTTTCGGTCGGTCCTGTGGCCGGTCTTGTCGATCTTGTGATCGATCTTGCGCCGGTGAGCCGCGCCCGGCTCCCCCGGACCCGCCGCTCCCGCCTCCGCCCCGCCTCCGCCCCGCCTCCGGCCCGCCTCAGCCCTCGCCCGGCCCGTTCCCGTCCGGCCCCATGTGGTCCAGGCGGCGCAGGATGACGCCCTCCCTGAGAGCCCACGGACAGATCTCCAGCGTCTCCACCCCGAACAGGTCCATGGCGGCCTCCGCCACCAGCGCGCCCGCGAGGAGCTGGCCCGCCCGGGCCTCGGAGACCCCGGGGAGCTCGGCGCGTTCCGCGGCGGTCATGGCGGAGAGGCGGGGGACCCAGGACTCCAGGGACTGCCGCTTGAGTTCGCGCTGGACGTACAGGCCCTCGGTGGAGCGGGCGGCGCCGCCGATGCGGGCGAGCTGCTTGAAGGTCTTGGAGGTGGCGACCACGTGGTCGGGGGCGCCGAAGCGCGCGAACTCGCCCACGGTGCGCGCGATCTCGGTACGGACATGGCGGCGCAGCGCCCGTATCTCGTCGGTGGCGGGCGGGTCGCCGGGCAGCCAGCCGGAGGTGAGCCGGCCGGCGCCGAGCGGCAGCGAGACGGCCGCGTCGGGCTCCTCGTCGATGCCGTACGCGATCTCCAGGGAGCCGCCGCCGATGTCCAGGACGAGCAGCTTGCCCGACGACCAGCCGAACCAGCGGCGCGCGGCGAGGAAGGTGAGCCGGGCCTCCTCGGCGCCGGTGAGGACCTGGAGGGCGACACCGGTCTCGCGCTGCACGCGCGCGAGGACCTCGTCGGCGTTGGTGGCCTCGCGCACGGCGGAGGTGGCGAACGGCAGCAGATCCTCGACGCCCTTGTCCTCGGCGGCCTGCAGCGCGTCATGGATCACGGCGATCAGCTTGTCGACGCCCTCGGGGCCGATGGCTCCGGCCTCGTCGAGGAGTTGGGCGAGGCGCAGTTCCGCCTTGTGCGAGTGCGCGGGCAGCGGGCACGCGCCGGGGTGTGCGTCCACCACCAGCAGGTGCACCGTATTGCTTCCCACGTCCAGGACACCGAGTCTCATGCACGGAACGCTACTGCCCGCCGCGCTGTGCACAGGCTCCGAGGCGGTGCCTGGACCGGCCGCGGGCGACTTACCCTGGACGGGTGCCAAAGACGAAAAAGGCGAAGAACGGCAAAGCAGACAAGATGGCCGAATCGGCCGCGGGTTCGTCCCAGGGTCTCTCGCCGGCGGAAGCGCCGAAGGGCGCGAGGCGGGTCCCGGCCGCAGCCGACGAGAAGGGCCTCGATTTCCCGCGCGCGTGGGTGGAGTTCCCGGATCCGGCGGACGACGAGCAGGTGTTCCGCTGCGATCTGACATGGCTGACCTCTCGCTGGAACTGCATCTTCGGCAGCGGCTGCCAGGGCATCCAGGCGGGCCGCGCGGACGACGGATGCTGCACGCTGGGCGCCCACTTCTCCGACGAGGACGACGAGCGTCGGGTCGCCGAACATGTGGCGAGACTCACACCGGAGATCTGGCAGAACCACGCCGAGGGCACCCGCGGCGGCTGGGTCTCCGAGGACGAGGAGGGCTCCCGGCAGACCCGGCCCTACCAGGGGTCGTGCATCTTCCAGAACCGGCCCGGATTCGCGGCCGGCGCCGGCTGCTCACTGCACATCCTCGCCGTGCGGGAGGGCCGCGAGCCGCTGGAGACCAAGCCGGACGTGTGCTGGCAGCTGCCGATCCGGCGGACGTACGACTGGATCGACCGGCCCGACGACACACGCGTGCTGCAGATCTCGATCGGTGAGTACGACCGTCGCGGCTGGGGTCCGGGCGGCCACGACCTGCACTGGTGGTGCACGTCGGCGACCTCGGCGCACGGCGCGGGGGAGCCGGTGTACGTCTCCTACCGGCCGGAGCTGACGGAGCTGATGGGCAAGGCGGGCTACGACCGGCTGGTCGAACTGTGCGAGCAGCGGCTGGCGTCGCAGCTGCCCCTGCTGGCGCCGCATCCGGCGGACCCGGTGGACTGACGCGGGTCCGATGCGGGGCCGGTGCGCGGCTGACGCGGGGATGGGGCTCCGCCTCCGTGATCCGCCGGCCGTCGCGCAGGCCCGGTGGACTGACGCGGGTCCGATGCGGGGCCGGTGCGCGGCTGACGCGGGGATGGGGCTCCGCCTCCGTGATCCGCCGGCCGTCGCGCAGGCCCGGTGGACTGACGCGGGACCGATGCGCGGCTGACACGGGAGGCAGGCTCCGCCTCCGCTGCGTGATCCGCCGGCCGTCGCGCAGGCCCGTCGGCCGTCGCGAAAGCGCTTACCGGAACCCGTGTCAGCGGCGAGACAGGGCCTGATACTGCGAGACCGTTGCAGTACTAAGGCGTGCCGGGGTTCGGGGCGCCGCCGTCATCGCCGGGTGGGGGCACCGGGCTTTCCGGGGCGGACGGGTTGGACGCGCTGGGGGTGGGTTCGGGGCCGGGCGGTGTGGCCGGGCCGCTCGGCGTGGGGTCGGGCGGGGCGGGCGTCGTGGGTGACGGGTCGGGGCCGGGAGAGGGCGGCTGACCGGGGTCGACCGGAGTGCTGGGCCGGGGGTCCGGGGCGGGACCCGGGCCGGGGTCGGACGGGGCGGCCGCGCTGCCGTACCCCTGGATGGAGACGATCGCGGCGGGTGAGACCGCCACCCGCGCGCTCCAGTACCCGGACGGCTCGCGCAGCTGGTCGACGTACACCTTGATCGTCAACGTCTGGCCGGGGCGGAGGGTTCCCGAGGACCGGCTCAGGTAGAGCCAGGAGGCGCTCGTGCTCGCGGACCAGCGGACGGGGGCGGAGCCGGAGGCGGTCAGGGTGATGAGGGTGGTGTCGCCGCTGTTGTCCGCGGCCACCCGGAGCCGGCCCGGGCCCGTGCGGCCCGCCCCGGCGACGCTGATGACCTCGACGGACACGTCCGGCCTGTTGCCCATGGAGAAACGCGCGCCGGAGCCGGCGTTGCCCGCGTTCTCGTAGCCGCCGCTCGCTCTCTCGCCGTCCAGGACGCCGGGGCCGTCGTCCCGGCCGGCGGTGGCCCCGCGGCCGTCCCCGCCCTCGTCGCCCGGCCCGCCCCGGTAGGCGGACCACAGGGCGAGTACCGGGGCGGCCACCACGGTGGCGACGACGGTCGTGGTGACCGCACGCGCGCGCAGGCGGGCTCTTCGGGCGGCGCGGTCCTTGGGGCCCATCGGGAAGCCGCGCCGGTCGAAGCGGGGCGCGGTGGCCCGCGCGCGCGGGTGGTGCGCCATGGCCATGTGCAGCGCCGCGCGGGGCGCCTCCAGGACGGGCAGCTGGGCGGGGGTCGGGTCGGCGCCGGGCCATTGCCCCGGCAGCGCGCGCTCGGCGGTGCGGCGGCAGCGGGGGCAGTCGTCGACGTGCCGGACCAGTTCCCGGCGCAGGGCGGTGCTGAGCACCAGCCGGTGGTCGCCGGTGAGGCGGGCGACGCTCGGGCACCCGCCGGTCTCCACGACGGCGAGGGCCGCGCGGGTGCGTTCGACCTCGCAGGCGGCGGAGGCGAGCAGGTCGCGGGCGGCGGCCAGGTCCATGCCGAGGACGGCGGCCACCTCGTGGGCGGCCAGCTGGTGGCGTACGGCCAGTTCGAGCGCCTCGCGCTGCTCGGGGGTGGTGCCGGCGGCCTCCGGCCAGGCCAGCAGGGCGAGTTCGCGGCGGCGCCGTTCCTGCTCCTGCTCGGAGACGGGAGGGGTGCCGGGAGGGGTGCCGGGCCGGGTACCGCGCTCGCGCTCGGTGGCGGAGCGGCCGGCCGCGTGGGCGGCCTGACGTTTCTGCTTGGCCTCGGCCAGCTTGCACAGGCACGCCCAGCGGGCCAGCGCGTACAGCCAGGCCCTGCGGTCACCGGCGGCCTGCGGGGCGCGCTGGGCGCGGCGCTCGGCGAGCGCGAGGACCCCGCCCAGGGCGGCGGTGGCCGCGTCGTGGTCGCACAGCACGGACAGGCAGTACGTGAACAGGCCGTCCACGTAGGGCTCGTAGCGCGCGGGCGGACGCTGCACCAAGGTGCGCGCCGCAGCGCGGTCACGCGTCTCGCGGCGGGCACGGTGTGCGCCGGTGGTGCGGGTCATGGTGTCCGGGCTGCTGCTCATCACCCGGCGACCGTAGGCGGCGGGGAGTGGCGGCTTCTGCCCCGTTGAGCACTTTTAATCCATACGGGTGAAACGATCCCTCATAAGGGGACAGGGCTCTCCCCTGAGCGGCCGTTGCGTGACGGGGCGGCCGGTCCGGGGCGCGTGCGGGCGCGCGGGCGGGCGCGGGCGGGAGGGTCGGCGCCGGGGCGCCGGGCGTGACACAGGGGGCAGCGGCGGGGCCCGGCCCGGGGTCCCGGGCGCCGAAGTGCGGGCCACGGCCTTCGCGACACAAGGACAGCGGCGGAACCCGGCTCGGGCGGAACCTGGAGGGCGGAACCCGGCTCGGGCGGGGCCCGAGGCGCCGGTGTGCGGGGCCACGGCCCCGGCTGTCAGTGCCGGCGGCTACGGTTTCGTCATGGCTGCCCGTACGAAGACCTCCAAGGACCGACCGTCCTACCGCTGCACCGAGTGCGGCTGGCAGACGGCCAAGTGGCTCGGCCGGTGCCCGGAGTGCCAGGCCTGGGGGACGATCGAGGAGTACGGCGCGCCCGCGGTGCGGACCACGACGCCGGGGCGCGTCACGACGTCCGCGCTGCCCATCAGGCAGGTCGACGGGCGTCAGGCGACGGCCCGTTCGACCGGTGTGCCCGAGCTGGACCGGGTGCTCGGCGGCGGCCTCGTGCCCGGTGCGGTGGTGCTGCTCGCGGGCGAGCCCGGCGTCGGCAAGTCGACGCTGCTGCTGGACGTGGCGGCCAAGTCGGCGAGCGACGAGCACCCCACCCTCTACGTGACCGGCGAGGAGTCGGCCAGCCAGGTCCGGCTGCGGGCCGACCGCATCGGCGCCCTGCACGACCACCTCTACCTCGCCGCCGAGACCGACCTGTCCGCCGTGCTCGGCCACTTGGACGCGGTGAAGCCGTCGCTGCTCATCATGGACTCGGTGCAGACGGTGGCCTCCCCGGAGATCGACGGCGCGCCCGGCGGCATGGCCCAGGTCCGCGAGGTGGCCGGCGCCCTGATCCGCGCCTCCAAGGAACGCGGCATGTCGACCCTCCTGGTCGGTCATGTCACCAAGGACGGCGCGATCGCGGGCCCCCGCCTCCTGGAGCACCTGGTCGACGTCGTCCTGCACTTCGAGGGCGACCGCCACGCGCGCCTGCGGCTCGTGCGGGGCGTCAAGAACCGCTACGGCGCGACGGACGAGGTCGGCTGCTTCGAGCTGCACGACGAGGGCATCACCGGCCTGGCCGACCCGAGCGGACTCTTCCTGACCCGCCGTGCCGAACCGGTCCCGGGCACCTGTCTGACCGTCACCCTGGAGGGCCGCCGCCCGCTGGTGGCCGAGGTGCAGGCGCTGACGGTCGACTCCCAGATCCCCTCCCCGCGCCGTACGACGTCCGGCCTGGAGACCTCCCGCGTCTCGATGATGCTCGCGGTGCTGGAGCAGCGCGGCCGGATCAGCGCCCTGGGCAAGCGGGACATCTACTCCGCGACGGTCGGCGGGGTGAAGCTCTCCGAACCGGCCGCGGACCTCGCCGTCGCCCTCGCCCTGGCCTCCGCCGCCAGCGACACCCCGCTGCCGAAGAACCTGGTCGCGATCGGTGAGGTCGGCCTCGCGGGCGAGGTGAGACGGGTCACCGGCGTGCAGCGCAGACTCGCGGAGGCGCACCGGCTGGGCTTCACGCACGCCCTCGTACCGGGCGACCCTGGCAAGGTTCCGGCCGGTATGAAGGTCCTGGAAGTCGCGGACATAGGGGACGCCCTGAGGGTGCTGCCGCGCTCCCGTCGCCGAGAGGCCCCGCAGGACGCGGAGGACCGCCGGTAGACTTTGCCCTGGTCTCGCCCGTCCGTACGAACCGAGTGCGGATCCGGGAGCGCCCCAGAACCTGCGACCGGAGGAGTGCAGTGGCAGCCAACGACCGGGCAGCAGCTCCCGGAAAGTCCGGTGGGAGTGCCGGTTCCGATGGCCTGATGCGCGCCTCCCTGAGCGCCGTGGCACCCGGCACACCCCTGCGCGACGGGCTGGAGCGGGTCCTGCGCGGCAACACCGGCGGCCTGATCGTGCTCGGCTCCGACAAGACCGTCGAAGCCATGTGCACGGGTGGATTCGTCCTGGACGTCGAGTTCACCGCGACCCGGCTGCGCGAGCTGTGCAAGCTGGACGGCGGCATCGTGCTCTCCTCCGACCTGTCGAAGATTCTGCGGGCGGGCGTCCAGCTGGTCCCCGACCCCACGATCCCGACCGAGGAGACCGGCACCCGGCACCGCACGGCCGACCGGGTCAGCAAGCAGGTCGGCTTCCCGGTGGTCTCGGTCTCCCAGTCCATGCGGCTGATCGCCCTTTACGTCGACGGCCAGCGCCGCGTCCTGGAGGACTCCGCGGCGATCCTGTCCCGCGCCAACCAGGCCCTCGCCACCCTGGAGCGCTACAAGCTCCGCCTGGACGAGGTCGCGGGCACGCTGTCCGCGCTGGAGATCGAGGACCTGGTGACGGTCCGGGACGTCTCGGCGGTGTCACAGCGGCTGGAGATGGTGCGCCGGATCGCCACCGAGATCGCCGAGTACGTGGTGGAGCTGGGCACCGACGGACGTCTGCTCGCGCTCCAGCTGGACGAGTTGATCGCGGGCGTGGAGCCCGAGCGGGAGCTGGTGGTGCGGGACTACGTGCCCGAGCCCACCGCCAAACGCTCCCGCACGGTGGACGAGGCGCTGGCCGAGCTGGACGCGCTCAGCCACGCCGAGCTGCTCGAACTGGCCACGGTGGCGCGGGCGCTGGGTTACACCGGCTCCCCCGAGGCCCTCGACTCCGCGGTCTCGCCGCGCGGCTTCCGGCTGCTGGCCAAGGTGCCGCGGCTGCCGGGCGCCATCATCGACCGGCTGGTGGAGCACTTCGGCGGGCTGCAGAAGCTGCTCGCCGCGAGCGTGGACGACCTCCAGACCGTGGACGGCGTGGGCGAGGCCCGGGCGCGCAGCGTGCGCGAGGGTCTGTCGCGGCTGGCGGAGTCGTCGATCCTGGAGCGGTACGTCTAGCGGTCATCCGAGGCGTCGGATCTGGAGCGGTACGTCCACCGGTCATCCGAGGCGTCGGACCCGAAACGGTACGTCCACCGGCGATCCGAGGCATCGGACCCGAAGCGGTACGTCCGCAGGGTCGGGGTTCCGCCTAGCGCCGCGGCAGGCAACGTTCGCCCGTGGCGGAGCGGCGTCCGGTGCGTGCTCTCGGCGTGCCGGCCGGAAGCCCTCGTACGGGACGTACTCGGGCTTTCGTCCGGTGCGGCGAGAGTGCGTGCCGGGCGTCACGACGGGGCGAACGTTGCCTGCCGCGGCACTAGTCGGCGTCGAGCACGAACGACGTCCGCAGCGTGCCGAACCCGGCCGCCCTGCCCTCCAGCAGATACGTCCCCGGCTTGGCCGACCCCGCCGGAGGCGTCCCGCACTCCGGGGCGCTCGGCCGGCGGTCCCACTCCACGGTGTAGGTGATGCCGCTTCCCGCCGGCACCCGGAACAGCAGGCTCGCGGCGCCCTTGGGGCAGTCGGCCGACGACCAGTACGTGTCGTCGTCGCTCGCGGCCTGAGTGACCGTCAGCACCGCGCGCCTGGGCCCGAGGTCGACCTTGCAGTCGCTGCCGGAGGTGTTCCTCGCGGTCAGCCGGAACTCGGGCGTCTCGTCGGGCGAGTACGCGTTGCGCACACTGCGCAGGGTCAACGTGACCGCGTTCGCAGAGCAGTTGGGCAGCGAGGACCCGGCCGGCAGCGCGTCGCCCGTACCGACACCGGCGCCGGAGCCGACCGCGCCCGTACCGCCGGCGCCGGAACCGTCCGATCCGTCCGAGCCGCCGGTGTCCTCCGCGCCCGTGCCGGAGCCGTCCGCCGTACCGTCGCCGGACCCGTCCTGTCCACCGTCGCCGACGCCGCCGCCGGTGCCCTCGTCGCCCGACTCGTCGCGCCCGCCCGGCGCTTCGGTGATCGCGGGCCCGGAACCGGACGGTCCCGGCGTGATGGAGGGCGCGGGATTCTTGCCGTCGGAGCCGTTCGCGCCGTTGTCGCTTCCGCCGCCGCCACCGGAGGTCACGATCCAGGTGACCAGCAGGGCCAGCAGGGCGACCACGGACAGCATGATCACCCTCCGTCGCCAGTAGATGGAGGAGGGAAGCGGCCCGACCGGATTGCGCAGAGATCCCACGGCGCAAACTGTACGAGAGATCCATGCGTTCACCGGCGCCACCCGCCGCCTGGAACACAACTTTTCCGGATCATCATTTCGGAAACGTCGCGCGACGGCCCGACAGTTGGGCGCGCCGGAGGTGAGCAGGGCGGGCGGGCGGTATGGGCGGCCGCGTCCCGCGCAGCTTTGGCCATGACCCGCCGCCCCGCGAAACGCTCCGCCGCAGCACGGCCGATCCGCATCGACGTGGCAGGATCGGAGGTGCCATGACTGCTCCCACGAAGCCCCAGCGCACCAGCCCCACCGAGGCCCCCTCCGGTTCCGCGCACGGAGAGCACCTCCACTCCCCCGTCATCGCCTGGTTCGACGAGCACGCGCGCGACCTGCCCTGGCGGCGGCCGGAGGCCGGCGCGTGGGGCGTGATGGTCAGCGAGTTCATGCTCCAGCAGACCCCGGTCAACCGCGTGCTGCCCGTCTACGAGCAGTGGCTGGCCCGCTGGCCGCGCCCCGCCGACCTCGCCAAGGAGGCCCCCGGCGAGGCCGTCCGCGCCTGGGGCCGGCTCGGCTACCCGCGCCGCGCCCTGCGCCTGCACGGCGCGGCCGTCGCCATAACGGAACGGCACGGCGGCGACGTACCGACCGACCACGCGCAGCTCCTCGCGCTGCCCGGCATCGGGGAGTACACCGCGGCGGCCGTGGCGTCGTTCGCGTACGGGCAGCGGCACGCCGTGCTCGACACCAACGTCCGCCGGGTGTTCGCGCGCGCGGTCACCGGCGTGCAGTACCCGCCCAACGCGACGACGGCCGCCGAGCGCAGGCTGGCGCGGGCGCTGCTGCCGGACGACGAGCGGATCGCCGCCCGCTGGGCCGCCGCCTCGATGGAGCTGGGCGCGCTGGTGTGCACGGCCAGGAACGAGGGCTGCCAGCGCTGCCCGATCGCCGCGCAGTGCGCGTGGCGGCTGGCGGGCAAGCCGGAGCACGAGGGCCCGCCGCGGCGAGGCCAGACGTACGCCGGCACGGACCGCCAGGTGCGCGGCAAGCTCCTCGCGGTGCTGCGCGAGGCGCACGCGCCCGTCCCGCAGGCGCTCCTTGACCGCGTGTGGCACGAGCCGGTCCAGCGCGCCCGGGCCCTGGACGGCCTGGTCGCCGACGGCCTGGTGGAGCCGCTGCCGGGTGGGCTGTACCGGCTGCCGCTGGGCTGACCCACCACGGGATCACGGCGGCACCGCCCACCACGGCACACAGGGCGGCACGGCGCCACCGCCGACGCGCACGGTGGCGGCTCGGCGCCACCGCCAACCCGGCGCGCACGGCGGCGGCTCGGCGTCGGCCCCGGCGCCACCGCCGCCCCGGCGCACAGCCGTGCCACAGCGCAGGCCCTCCCTCGAACCCCCCAATCAACCCGTGCCCGACCCGCCAGGCCTGCACTTTGCGCCGTTCCGTCCTTCCGTTACACAACCGACGGACAGCCGAGCGTTCACCGCAGGCTGCTCCGCACAGCCTCGTGACAACGCCTCCGTAGCTTCGTTTCCGTGCCCGACAGCGGGGCGCGGCTACAGGGAAACGGGGATGGAGGCGGTTGATCATGGCGCAGGGTGACGTGGGCGAGGTGCTCGGGTTCGAGGAGTACGTCCGCACCCGGCAGGACGCGCTGCTGCGCAGCGCCCGCCGGCTGGTCCCGGACCCCGTCGACGCCCAGGACCTGCTCCAGACGGCGCCGGCCCGGACGTACGGACGCTGGGACGGCATGGCCGACCAGCGGCTGGCGGACGCCTACCTGCGCCGGGTCGTGATCAACACGCGGACCGGGTGGTGGCGGGCGCGCGCAAGCTGGAGGAGGTGCCCACCGGGCAGCTCCCGGAGGCGTGCGTGGAGGACTCCGCGGAGCAGCACGCGGACCGTGCGCCGCTGATGGACGTCCTGCGCGTGCCGGCCCCCAAGCAGCGCAGCGTGGTCGTGCTGCGACACGGGGAGCCGAGCTTCTCGGTGAAGAAGGCCTTGGTGCGCTGCTGGTCGACGGTCCATCCGGTGGTGATGCTGGTGATGCCCAGGCCGGTGATCATGGCTCTGCCCTCCCGCGTCGGGTAACGGCTCGTGCCGTCACCGTAGGCAGGGCACGGCTCAGGGCGCTGCTCCGGAATCGCGGTCGTGGCCGGCGGGCCCGCGGCAGGGGAATCCGCCGGCCCACAGCAGCGCGTAGCAGCCGGGTATCGGAGCCGCGCCGCTGCCGACGTACCGGGTCCGGTACTGGCTCGGGGTCAGCCCGGTCCGGGTCTCGAAGCGGGCCGAGAAGGTGCCGAGGCTGCTGAAGCCGACCAGGTGGCAGATCTCCGTGACGGTGAGGTCGGCGGCGCGCAGCAACTCCTCGGCCCGTTCGATCCGGCGATGGGTGAGGTACTGGCCGGGTGTCTCGCCGTAGGCCTCCTTGAAGGCGCGGACGACGTGGTGGCGCGAGTACCGCGCGTGCGCGGCGACCACGTCCAGGTCGAGTGCGGGGTCGGCCCAGTCGCGGTCCATCGCGTCCTTCGCCGGCCGCAGCTGACGCAACCTGTCCATGCGCCGATGGTGACACGGGGCACTGACACCGCCCCCGCACCCGGTCCGGCAGGCACCGCCGCCCGCACCGCTCCGGCACGGACGGCCACGCCCGCCGCACTCCGCTCAGACGGTCTCGCCCACCGGCGTCACCGTCGCCGCGCCGGGCCCCGCGTCGTCCTTCGCCTGCGGCCCCGCCCCCCTCAGCGGTACCTCCTTCACGAACACCGCCGCGATCAGCGCCGCCACGGCCACCGCGGCGCCCAGCAGGAACGCGCCGTGCGAGCCCGCGGACACCGCGTGCTGGTACGCCTCCCGGGCCGCCGCCGGCAGCTCGGCCAGGCTCGCGGCGTCCAGCTGGGCGGACTGCTCGGTCACCCGGGAACCCAGTGCGCCGGCCCGCTCGGCCATGACGTCCTGCACCCGGTGGTTGAAGAGCGCGCCCATGATCGCGACGCCGAAGGAGGAGCCGAGGGTGCGGAAGAGGGTGCTGGAGGAGGACGCGACGCCTATGTCCTTCATCTCCACGCTGTTCTGCGCGACCAGCATCGTGATCTGCATCAGACAGCCCATGCCGAGCCCGAGCACGGCCATGTACACACCGGACGTCAGCCGCGAGGTCTCGGTGTCCATCAGGGACAGCAGGTACATCCCCACGACCAGGAGCACGCCGCCCACCACCGGGAACACCTTGTACCGCCCGGTCTGCGTGGTCACCCGCCCGGCCACCATCGAGGTGACGAGCATCGCGCCCAGCATCGGCAGCAGCAGCAGTCCGGAGTTGGTCGCGGACGCGCCCTGCACCGACTGCTGGTAGAGCGGCAGGAAGAGGGTCGCGCCGAACATCACGAAGCCGACGACGAACCCGATGAAGGACATCAGCGTGAAGTTACGGCTGCGGAAGATGTGCAGCGGCAGGATCGGCTCGGCGGCGCGGGTCTGCCAGAACACGAACCCGGCCAGCGAGGCGACGCCGATCCCGATCAGCTCCATGATCACCGCCGACGTCCAGGCGTACTCCGTGCCGCCCCAGGTGGTGACCAGCACGATCGCGGTGATGCCGACGGTCAGCAGCGCGGCGCCCAGGAAGTCGATCCGGGCCTCGGACCGCTTCTTCGGCAGGTGCAGTACGGCACTGATGGCGACCAGCGCGACCGCGCCGAGCGGCAGGTTGATGTAGAAGGTCCAGCGCCAGCCCCAGTGGTCGGTGATGGTGCCGCCGACCAGCGGGCCACCGATCATCGCCAGCGCCATGACGGCGGCCATCATGCCCTGGTACCTGCCGCGCTCCCGGGGCGGTATCAGGTCGCCGATGATGGCCATGACGCCGACCATCAGCCCGCCCGCGCCCAGTCCCTGCACGGCCCGGAAGGCGATCAGCTGGCCCATGTCCTGGGCCATGCCGCTGAGCACCGAGCCGATCAGGAAGAGCACGATCGAGCTCAGGAAGACGCCCTTGCGTCCGTACATGTCGCCGAGCTTGCCCCAGATCGGGGTGGAGGCCGCGGTCGCCAGGGTGTACGACGTCACCACCCAGGACAGGTGCTCCAGACCGCCCAGTTCACCCACGATCGTCGGCATCGCCGTACCGATGATCATATTGTCGAGCATCGCGAGCATCATCGCGATCATGAGGGCGAGCAGGACGACCCGCACGCTCCTCGGTTGCTTCCCCTCGTCCACCGCGTTCCCCAAACTTACTTGCCGCCCGGCTAGTTACAGCGGGAACGTAGCTCGCCAACTAGCCGGGCGTCAAGTAAGTTTTTCTTGACCAGGAGTAGCCAGGATCACCGGAAAGCGGACCCACGAGGACGGGCGGCACGATGGACGGCAGCAAGCAGCGGCGGCGCGGAGACACCCGCCAGCGCATCCAGGACGTGGCCCTGGCCCTCTTCGTCGAACAGGGGTACGAGAAGACCTCCCTGCGGGAGATCGCCGAACGCCTCGACGTCACCAAGGCCGCGCTCTACTACCACTTCAAGACCAAGGAAGAGATCCTGGTCAGCATCTTCGACGACCTGATGCGGCCGATCGACGAGCTGATCGAGTGGGGCAGCCACCAGCCGCACACGGTGGAGACCAAGCAGCAGATCGTACGGCGTCACAGCGAACACCTCGCGGCCGCGGAGCCGTTGTTCCGCTTCATGCACGAGAATCAGGCGGCGGTACGGGAGTTGCGCATCGGCGACCCGTACAAGGAGCGCATGAGGGCCCTGCTCCGCATCATCATCGACCGGGACGCCACCCTGGCCGAGCAGATCCGCTGCGTGAGCGCCCTGTTCACCCTGCATGCCGGGATGGTGTTCGTGATGCGGGAACTCGAAGGCGACCCCGAGGAGAAGCGCGAAGCCATCCTGGAGGTCGCCGTCGACATGGTGACACAGGCGCACAGGGGTGCGGACCAGGTCACATAAGGCCGTGCCGGTTCCTGTTGGGCCATGTGGCCACCGGGGGGGTCAGAGCGAGACGCCCTTGGTGCGCAGGAAGGCGACCGGGTCGATCGCGGTGCCGTAGTTGGCGGTGGTGCGGATCTCGAAGTGCAGGTGCGGGCCGCTGGAGTTGCCGGTGTTGCCGGACAGGGCGATGCGCTGACCGGTGGCGACGACCTGGCCGGCCCGCACGTCGACGCGGGACAGGTGGGCGTACTGCGAGTAGGTCCCGTTGCCGTGCTTGATGACGACGGCGTTGCCGTACGCGGGACCGTCACCGGCGCCGTTGCCGCCGGCCTTGACGACGGTACCGCCGTGGGCGGCCACGACCCTGGTGCCGCCGGCCACGGCGAAGTCCTGCCCGCTGTGGGTGGACTGCCACATGCCGCCGGCCTGGGCGTAGCTGGCGCTCAGCCGGTAGCCCTGCACCGGGCTGACCCAGGAGGCGGCCTTCTTCGCGGCGGCCGACTTGGCGTTCGCCTGCTGGGCGGCGACCGCGGTGGCCGCCTTCGCCTGGGCCGCGGCCTGCGCCTCGACGGCGTGCGCGACACCGGTCGCGGCGGCGGCCGTAGGGGTGTTGGCGGCGGCCGCGACCCCGGCCCCCAGCACGACCGAGGCGCCGAGGCCGGCGGCCAGCACGGCCGCGCGGGTGCGGAGCTGGGACGTACGGGAAGAACGGGACGTGACACGCGTGAACATGCGGAACCTTACGGGACGGAGACAGGAGAACCGTCCGGCACGAAAGGCATCTGCCGGGCGGGCCATCCCTTGGTACCTGTCGGACCCATCAGCCCCAAAACGTGTGATCTACGACGGAAATTAGTATTTCCTGTCATAATCACGGTACTATTGACAGAGCACTCATCTGGGATAAATCCGCCCAAGTCCGCGCATGCGACGCATGATTACCGAGGTAAAAGTCCGTTTTGCCGTGATCGCCCTTACCACTACTCCGGCTAGTAACGGACAAATCGCCTGTGCGGCATGTCACCGACGGCCGAGATCCAACCAGCCCGGAATGTGACCGGCGCTACGCCGCCGCCCACGGCCAACAGGGGTGCGGGAAAGGCCGGGTGGACCCGTCCGCCGACGGCTCCGTGCGACGTACGTCACCAGCGCGGACCCCGTGCCCGGCGCGGGCCGCTCCGCCTGAGCGTGAAGGCGGCGGTCAACGAAGGACCTTGGGGCCGCTGGTGCGCGGCACGGCGGACCATTGGTGGGCGGACGTGGCGCGGATGACGGCGACCCATGCTCGAACCCGGTGAACACGCCTCGTTTCCGCGGCAGTTGGCGGCCTCCGTGGCCCGGCTCGGCGCAGCGTCCCGTGCACCTACCGTTCAGTAACCCTACGGTTCCTCCCGCGCCATCCTCGCGCACGAACATGCACACGACATGTCGGTCGCCGTACGCACCCCGTACGGACGTGAAGGGAACCCCCCGGATGACGAGACGACACCCCTGGGCGGGCCGCACCGCCGCCGCCGCCTCCGCCGCGGCCGCCCTCGTGGCCATCGCCGCCCCCGCCGAGGCCGCCACCACCACCGCCCCGGCCACCACGGCCACCACGGCCGCCGCCGCGGCGGACGTCGACTACGCCACCTGGCAGCGGGACTGCCGGGCCGTGATGGACCAGGCGCTGCCGTACCTCGAGCAGCGGGTCGACCGGACGTCGCCCGGCGAGAAGCAGGCGATCGTCTTCGACATCGACAACACCGCGCTGGAGACCGACTTCGGCTTCAGCTTCCCCCAGCCGGCCAACCAGCCCGTCCTGGAGGTCGCCGAGTACGCCCACGAGCACGGCGTCGACGTCTTCTTCGTCACCGCCCGCCCGGGCATCGTCCACGCGCCCACCGAGTGGAACCTGGAGCAGGCCGGCTACGAGGTCGACGGCCTCTACGTCCGCGGCTTCCTCGACCTCTTCAAGGACGTCGCCGCCTACAAGACGGCACAGCGCGCGGACATCGAGTCCAGGGGCTACACGATCATCGCCAACATCGGCAACAGCGCCACCGACCTGTCGGGCGGACACGCCGAGCAGACGTACAAGCTGCCGGACTACGACGGCCAGTTGTCCTGACCCGTCCGGCGGGCATGCGAAAGGGCCGGTGCCTCGATGGCACCGGCCCTCCACGCTGGCGGCGTTACGCGTCCTTGCTCAGGTTCGGACCCGCTCCGCCGGCCGCCTGCTCGATCGGCGGGACGTCCGGCAGCGCGGACTTCTCCTCACCGCGGAAGGTGAAGGTCTTGGCCTCACCCTCGCCCTCGGTGTCCACGACCACGATGTGGCCGGGGCGCAGCTCGCCGAAGAGGATCTTCTCCGACAGGGAGTCCTCGATCTCGCGCTGGATGGTCCGGCGCAGCGGCCGGGCGCCCAGCACGGGGTCGTAACCCTTCTGCGACAGCAGCTCCTTGGCGGACTGGGAGAGCTCGATGCCCATGTCCCGGTCCTTCAGGCGCTCGTCCACCTTGCCGACCATCAGGTCGACGATCCGCAGGATGTCGGCCTGGGTCAGCTGCGGGAAGACCACCACGTCGTCGACGCGGTTGAGGAACTCGGGCCGGAAGTGCTGCTTCAGCTCGTCCGAGACCTTGTTCTTCATGCGCTCGTAGTTGGTCTTCGTGTCACCCGCGGCGGCGAAGCCGAGGTTGAAGCCCTTGGAGATGTCCCGGGTGCCGAGGTTGGTCGTCATGATGATGACCGTGTTCTTGAAGTCCACGACCCGGCCCTGGGAGTCGGTCAGGCGACCGTCCTCCAGGATCTGCAGCAGCGAGTTGAAGATGTCCGGGTGGGCCTTCTCGACCTCGTCGAACAGGACCACCGAGAACGGCTTGCGGCGCACCTTCTCCGTCAGCTGGCCGCCCTCTTCGTAGCCCACGTAGCCGGGGGGCGAACCGAAGAGCCGCGAGACCGTGTGCTTCTCGCTGAACTCCGACATGTCGAGGGAGATCAGCGCGTCCTCGTCGCCGAAGAGGAACTCCGCGAGCGCCTTGGACAGCTCGGTCTTACCGACACCGGACGGACCGGCGAAGATGAACGAGCCACCCGGGCGCTTCGGGTCCTTCAGACCGGCGCGCGTACGGCGGATCGCCTTCGACAGCGCCTTGACGGCGTCGTCCTGGCCGATGACCCGCTTGTGCAGCTCCTCCTCCATGCGGAGCAGGCGGCTGGACTCCTCCTCGGTCAGCTTGAAGACCGGGATGCCGGTGGCCGTGGCGAGGACCTCGGCGATCAGCTCGCCGTCGACCTCGGCGACGACGTCCATGTCGCCGGCCTTCCACTCCTTCTCCCGCTTGGCCTTGGCGGCCAGGAGCTGCTTCTCCTTGTCGCGCAGGGAGGCGGCCTTCTCGAAGTCCTGCGAGTCGATCGCGGACTCCTTGTCCCGGCGCACGGCGGCGATCTTCTCGTCGAACTCGCGCAGGTCCGGCGGCGCGGTCATCCGGCGGATGCGCATCCGGGAACCGGCCTCGTCGATCAGGTCGATCGCCTTGTCCGGCAGGAAGCGGTCCGAGATGTACCGGTCGGCCAGCGTGGCGGCCTGGACCAGCGCCTCGTCGGTGATGGAGACGCGGTGGTGCGCCTCGTACCGGTCGCGCAGGCCCTTGAGGATCTCGATCGTGTGCGGCAGGGACGGCTCCGCGACCTGGATGGGCTGGAAGCGGCGCTCCAGGGCCGCGTCCTTCTCCAGGTGCTTGCGGTACTCGTCCAGCGTGGTCGCACCGATGGTCTGGAGCTCACCGCGGGCCAGCATCGGCTTCAGGATCGACGCCGCGTCGATGGCGCCCTCGGCGGCACCCGCCCCGACCAGCGTGTGCAGCTCGTCGATGAACAGGATGATGTCGCCGCGGGTGCGGATCTCCTTGAGCACCTTCTTCAGGCGCTCCTCGAAGTCACCGCGGTAGCGGGAGCCGGCGACCAGGGCGCCGAGGTCCAGGGTGTAGAGGTGCTTGTCCTTGAGGGTCTCGGGCACCTCGCCCTTGACGATGGCCTGGGCGAGGCCCTCCACGACGGCGGTCTTGCCGACGCCGGGCTCACCGATCAGGACCGGGTTGTTCTTGGTACGGCGGGACAGCACCTGCATGACCCGCTCGATCTCCTTCTCGCGCCCGATGACCGGGTCGAGCTTGGACTCACGAGCGGCCTGGGTGAGGTTCCGGCCGAACTGGTCGAGGACCAGGGACGTGGAGGGGGTGCCCTCGGCAGGACCGCCGGCGGTGGCGGTCTCCTTGCCCTGGTAACCGGAGAGCAGCTGGATCACCTGCTGCCGCACGCGGTTGAGATCAGCGCCCAGCTTGACCAGGACCTGGGCGGCGACGCCCTCGCCCTCGCGGATCAGGCCGAGCAGGATGTGCTCCGTGCCGATGTAGTTGTGGCCCAGCTGAAGGGCCTCGCGGAGCGACAGCTCCAGGACCTTCTTGGCACGGGGGGTGAAGGGGATGTGCCCGGACGGGGCCTGCTGGCCCTGGCCGATGATCTCCTCCACCTGCTGGCGGACCGCCTCGAGCGAAATCCCGAGGCTCTCAAGGGCCTTGGCGGCGACACCCTCACCCTCGTGGATCAGGCCCAGGAGGATGTGCTCGGTGCCGATGTAGTTGTGGTTGAGCATCCGGGCTTCTTCCTGAGCCAGGACGACAACCCGCCGCGCGCGGTCGGTGAACCTCTCGAACATCGTTAATCGCTCCTCAGAGCGGTCAGGCAGTGGGGGGAACTTCCCCTCCCTGTCCTTCCGCAGCTTAGTCCCGCAAGCGGGGACCGCTCATTCCAACTGCCGACACCGTCGATGGCCTCCTGACCCCGAACGCCGACATCTGCTCCAACCCGATGGTGCGAGACGATGTTCCCGCAGGCCAGGCAGTTACCCTCGCCATCAGTACGCCGATGGCGAACGTGAGACGGCCTTGCCTGCGTGTCGCCCCCTCCCACTAGGGATGTCTTACCCGCACGCACGGACAGTCCATGCCGCGCGCCCCCGTTCCCTCCGCTACGGGCGAACAACCTTGCGCCCTCCCACTCCCCCACACACCCCCACTTCCGCCACTCTGTGCGTCAGTGTCACCACCCAGCGTAACTCGAACGCTGTTTGGGCGGTTGCGCTTGGCATGGTTGGCGCGATGCCCGCGGTTCCGCTCCCCCGGCGCCCCCGCGATCCGGGCGAGGACATCCGGTGGTGGTACGAGCACGAACTGGGCTGGCCCACTCTGCCGGGCACCCCGCTCCACCTGTCGGTGGGCTCCCGCTTCGATGTCCTGGACGTACCGGCCGAAGCGGGCCTGGCCGGCCTGCGGCACCTGGCTCCGGCGTCTCCGGTGGCCGTCCAGGGTGACCGGATGCGGCTGCTGGTGGCGCCGGGGAGCGCGGAGGAGCTGCCGGGGGTGCTGGACTGGCTGGAGTGGGGGGGCCTGCGGCTGGATCTGCGGGTCGTCGGCGGGGAGGGCGACGGAGGGGCCGGGGGCGGGGCCGGGCGTGGGGGCGGCCGGATGCCGGCTCCCGTGCCGCCGGGCGGCGCCGTGGCCGGCCGGGCCGGTGCGGGCGCGGCCCCTGTCGGCGGCCGCTTTCCTCGGGGGGCCGCCGTATGGCTGCGGCCCCCCGAGCCGGGGTGCGAGGTCGAGGCCTCGCTGCCGACACTGTCGGCCATGGGGGGCGGTGGGGGCGCCCCCGATCTCGTACGGCTGGTGGACACGGTGGCCGCGTACTGCCACCGGATCCGGCTGCGACGCGCCTGCGTTCAGCCGTTGGCCTTCTCGTAAGCCTCGCGGATGGACGCGGGAACACGGCCACGGTCGTTGACCTCGTAACCGTTCTCCTTCGCCCAGGCGCGGATCGCAGCGGTGTCCTGGCTGCCGCCGGACACGGCGCGCACCTTTCCACGCCCACCGGAAGCACGGCCACCGGTACGCCGGCCGCCCTTCACATACGGGTCGAGAAGGCTGCGCAACTTGTCCGCATTGGTTGTCGTGAGATCGATCTCGTACGTCTTACCGTCCAGCGCGAACGTCACCGTCTCGTCCGCCTCGCCGCCGTCGAGGTCGTCGACAAGAAGGACCTGAACCTTCTGTGCCACCGGATTTCCTTTCATCGATAACGTTGAGGGCCGGGGTCTACGGCGTCCGCCCGTTTCGCCGCCCCCTGTTATATGCAGTACTGCAGTACGTCGGAAAGCAAACCGCTTTTGCTGGAAAAACACAAACCCCCGGGAGAGACCGACCGGCGGCCCAGGCCCAGAAACATGTGCGTTTCGGACATAGGGAACGAGGGCAGCGGGGCGGAGGCGAATACTTCGGGCACGTCATAGCCGCGGGCATAGCCCGGTCATAGGTGGGGTCCGGCCATAGGCGGGACCGGCCATAGGTGAGGCCCGGCCATAGGTGAGGGGATAGCCGAGGGCTTAGGCGCGGGCATACCGGCCGACATACCAGCGGGCATGTCCCCGCGCCCGGCTTCCCGGCATACCTCGGCGACATCCCTCTGGCATACTCATGGCAAACCCTCGGTGATCACAGATGCAGAAGCATCCGGCTGTTGCCCAAGGTGTTCGGTTTCACTCGTTCGAGGCCGAGGAACTCCGCGACGCCCTCGTCATAGGAACGCAGCAGCTCGGCGTAGACATCGGTGTCGACCGGCGTCTCCCCGATCTCCACGAAGCCGTGCCGACCGAAGAACTCCACTTCGAAGGTCAGGCAGAAAACCCGGCGAACACCCAGCCAGCGCGCGGTCTGCAACAGCTTCTCCAGCAGCTGGTGGCCGACGCCGGCGCCCTTGAGGCCGGGCTTCACGGCCAGGGTGCGGACTTCCGCCAGGTCTTCCCACATCACGTGCAGTGCGCCGCAGCCGACCACCTCGGCGTTGTCGTCCCGTTCCGCGACCCAGAACTCCTGGATGTCCTCGTAAAGCGTCACCGTCGCTTTGTCGAGCAGGATGCCGCCGCGGACGTAGGCGTCGAGGAGCCGGCGGACGGCGGGGACATCGCTGGTCCGGGCCCGGCGGACGGTGAGGGCTTTAGCGGTGACTTCGGGGTTCTCGGCGGAGGGGGTCTGCGCGGACATGAGCGGACGCTATCGCCCGGGGGACTCCGGGGCGGAGCCGGGGTTCTCGGTAGGGGTGCCCAGGGGGGTGGCGGTGGGGTTGCCTGGGGGGTTCTCGGGGGGGTTCTCGGGGGGGTTGCTTGTGGGGTTCTCGGGAGGGGTGCGTGTGGGGTTCTCGGGAGGGGTGCCGGTGGAGTTGTGCGTGGGGTTCTGGGGAGGGGTATCGGGGCGGGCATTCGCGCCTTCGGCGCGTTCGACGCTCTTGACGGGCCGGGCGCGGGGGGGCGCTTCGGGGGTGTGTTCGCGGGTTTCCGGGACGCCCACGATGCGTACCGCGTCCCGCAGGGCCTGGCGCTGTTCCTCGCTCATCATGCCGAAGAAGGCGACCAGCGCGGCCGCGGCGTTGTCGCTCTGCGACCAGGCGTCGTTCATCAGGGCCGCGGCGTAGGCGGCGCGGGTGGAGACCGCCTCATATCGATAGGCCCGGCCTTCCGCCTCGCGGCGCACCCAGCCCTTCTGATGGAGATTGTCCAGGACGGTCATCACCGTGGTGTAGGCGATGGACCGTTCCCGCTGGAGGTCTTCCAGGACTTCCCGAACGGTCACCGGGCGGTTCCACTTCCACACCCGCGTCATGACCGCGTCTTCGAGTTCTCCCAAGGGGCGAGGCACAGCTCAGCACAATAGTGGGAGATCCTGGCTACCGCGTGCCGGACTGGCACTTTTTGGATAAACAGGGACAAGAAGGGCGTACGACTCGCAGAGGGGAGTCATACGCCGCTGGGGCTGCCGTCCGTGCCGTCAGGCGTCCGAGCCTGGCGTGGAGGGGTGTCGCGGCCCCTCCGCGCGAGCAAGGGCGGCGTCGACGGCCGCGTCCTCCTTGGCCTTGTTGGCGCCGCCCTGGGTCTTCACGATCACCCGGATCACGCCGATGAAGAACGCGGCCATGACGGCCGGGGGGAGCAGCGCGGAGACGTAGTCCATGGGTCCAGGGTAGGGCTTCAGACTGCCGCGAGGTGCTGTGGGGGGCGCGGGGAGGGCCGGGAGGCCTGGGAGGGCTGGGAGGCCTGGGAGGGCTGGGAGGCCTGGGAGGGCTGGGAGGGCTGGGAGGGCTGGGAGGGTTTGCGGCGGGGGAAGACCTCGCCCGGAGTGGGGACGGGGCGGCGGGTGGGGCTGGGGGTGGGGGCCGGGGAAGGGTGTGCGGGCTTTTCTGTCGGGGTTCTCTCCGGCTTCTGGGGCGGTTTCGCGGGCTGGTCCTCGGTCGTGTCGGGCCGCTCGCCCTGGAGGGCGACCAGGTGCGATCGGGACGCCGGGACGAGGGGGGTGGTGGCGGCGGCCGAGGTGCCGCGGGTGAGGCGGGTGCGGAGGTCGCGTTCGGCGAGCGCCTGGCAGTGGGTGAGGAGGGCGGCGGCAGTGGGGTTGCCGCGGAGGGCGCGCAGGGCGGCCAGGTCGTCGGGGTGGGGGTGGTGACCGGCGCGCAGCACCTCCTCCAGGAGCGTGAGGTAGCCGGCCGCGGTGCCGGGGAGGGCGGCACGATAGCGGGCCAGGTCGGCCAGGAGGAAGGCCCGCAGGCGGGCGCCCTCGCGCATCGCCTCGTCGAGCGACTCGGCCAGGCGGTGACAGTCCTGGACGTCCTCGGCCGAGGGCCGGCCGGGGTGGAGGGCGAGGGCGAGAGCGCGGCGGAGCACACGCAGCTCCGCCGCGCCGAACGCCATGCCGCCGCGGGATCCGTAGGGCGTGGGCATGGGGTGACGATACGCGCTAATCAGACAAACCTGGCTGTGTGGGGTGGGTGTGGCGTGGGGTGACACTCGGGTGGTGGGGGTGGGTGTGGCGTGGGGTGACACTCGGGTGGTGGGGGTGGGTGCCTGCGGCGGCCCGCGCGGGTTCGGGGGGCTTGCTGTAGCGCTGCCGGCCGGTGGGTGGGTCGGGGCCGCGCCGGGGGGTGTCCGTC
>NZ_JBHMCY010000085.1:0-32034 GCF_042430725.1 Streptomyces cinereospinus
CACCCGCTCAAGCGGACACGCCACCGACAAATGCACCTGACCAAGCACTACTAGTGATCAGCAACGGATTTGTCAGAGGGCAGCGAGGCCAGCAGAAAGGCGGGGCCGCCGTCGGGGTCCTGGGCCAAGCCGAAAAGGGCGACAAGTCCTGTCCAGATACAGCACAATCATGATCCGGCCGACGACCCGGAAACCCGGACCGTGTGCCGATGGTCGACGGATACCGGCACGCAACGGGCCGGGCGGAGTTGGGGAACGATGCGGGCAGCGGAGATCGTCGGGGTGCACGGGATCGGGCAGTCCAGGACCTCAGGGGAGCAGTTGACTCGGGACTGGGGGAAGGCGCTCGGGCGCGGCATCAAGGAGTTCACGGGCCAGCCCGACCGCCCGGCCACGCTCCGCATGCCACACTGGACTTCCCTGCTCGCCAAGGGCACGGATCGGTTGGGGCCGCAGGACGACCTCTACGGCGCGTCGATGACACCGGCGGAGGAACAGTTCGTAGCGGAGGCTCTCGGTGACGTCGTCGGGCCGCAGGACCTGGCCTACGCCGAGGAACAGCCGCTGGCCGTACTGGGCCCGCCGAAGCTCTGGCCGCCCCGGATCACCCGACTGCTGATGGCCTATGACCACCGCTTCCCTGGCGGCGGCGGGCGGTTCTTCGTCCAGCGGATGCGGGAAGTCCGCTCCTATCTGACGGAGCCGAACCTGGCCGTCAAGGTCCGCGCACTCGTCCGGGACCACGTCACCCCGACCACCTCCGTGGTCATCGGCCATTCGCTCGGCAGCGTCATCGCCTACGACCTGTTCCGCCACGAGGACGACGCCGGGGGCCGGACGCCCGGAGATGTCCCCGGGCCCGCCGTCCACACCCTCATCACCTGTGGTTCCCCACTGGGTATCCCCTCGGTGCGGCGGCTCATGAAGATCGAGGACGGCGACCACCTGCGTCTGCCCGAGCACGTCCGGTGGATCAACGTCTACGACCCAGACGACGTGGTCACCGGCGGCGCCGGGCTGCGCCGGGTGGCGCCGGGGCTGGTCGATGCCGCGGTCCGCAACGGCGCGGGCGACCCCCACAGTGCCGTGCGCTACCTCCGCAGCGAGCCGGTGGCCCGCGCAGTGGCGGGCGGCCGGCCATGACGCGCGACCCGGTCACCGGCACGTACGCCCGTCGCCTCCTCGTCATAGCCGTCACCGAGTACGACGACGGGACGCCGGCACAGCAACAGGAGTTCAGCACGGGCGTCTCGGCGCAGGTGACCGTCGTAGAGGGCTGGTGGGCCGATCCCGGCCTCGACGACGGGCGCCGCTTCGCCCCCGCCCGGCCCAAACAGCTCCATAACCTGAGGGACCTGCGCGAGTTCCTCTTGGACGAGGAACTCGCCGAGGTAGACGACGACGAAGCCCTCGTCGTCTACATCACCGGCCACGGTCTGGCCCCCGCCAACTCCCCACAGCACTTCCTGCGCTTGCCCGACTCCTACGAGGACCGACCGCTCAGCACTGCCTTCCCAACCGCCGAACTGATCGCGACCGTGCTCGACTCCCGGGCCACGCACGTCCTAGTGATGGTCGACTCCTGCTTCTCCGGCAGGCTCGAAACCGAGCTCAAGGCCAACCTGAAGGCGCTCCGAGAGGGGCGCCGCTCGCTCGGCTCGCTCGTCGTACTCGCGGCCGGGAACGACGAGAGCAGACCCCGGCTCGGTCAGTTCACCAACCTGCTCCGGGCCGCCCACGAACACTGCTCCGACCAGGCCAACGGCTACGCCGGGTCCCACCTCAGCTGGCAGGACTGGAAGGGCATCGTCGGCGCGGTGTTCGATGCGAACACCATGGCCGACGTCCACGAGATCTGGCCGACCCCGTCCGCCGCAGTCCAGAGGGCGCACCAACAGCCGAGCCCCTGCCTTCCGAACCCCAGCTACACGGCCGTCGAACCCGTACTCGGTGCCTCCCTCAGCCAGGTCGGGTGGACCCGGACCGAGCTGGACACGTACTGGATCTCACGCGCCGCCGGTCAGCCGGGAGCCGGCGCCCCCGGCTGGTACTTCACCGGGCGCACCGAGCTGGTCAAGCGGGTGCTCGCGTTCCTGGTCGGCACCGAGAGCGTACTCATCGTCACTGGCGAGGCCGGCTCGGGGAAGTCCGCCCTCCTGGCCCGCATGGTGACCCTCAGCGACGCCCGTTTCCGCGCGGACCCGCACTACGGTCCGCTCATCGCCGACATCCCCGAGGAACTCAACGTCCCGGTGGGGTCGGTGGACGCGGCCCTCCTCGCTCGCAACTCCGATCCGGACGAACTCGCCCAGACCCTGTACGAGGCGCTCGGCGGCTCCCCGAGCGTCTTCGGCACGGCGCGTACGGCACGCACCCGGACGGCATCCAGCGGGCCGGCGAAGCCCCTGGACGAGGGTCCAGTGGTGGCCCTGTGCAAGCTCGTAGGGGAGCTCGCCCTGCTGCGGGGACGGCCCCTGACCCTCGTGGTCGACGGCATCGACGAGGCCAGAAACCCGACGCGCGTCATCACCGACCTGCTCCGCCCCCTCACCCAACTGCGCATGGAAACGGACGGACGTCCCGCGGTCCGGCTGCTTCTGGGCGTCCGCAGCCCCAGGAAGTACACGACGGTCGCCGAGAGCGAAGCGCGGCGCCCCTCCACCTCAACCCCCACAGCCCCTTCCACCGACCTGCTCGGGCTTCTCATCCGGGCCACTCACTCCGGGAACCTGATTCGCACGGACGACGTCGAGGCGACCATGGGCGACATCGCCGCGTACGTCCGCGCGCTGCTCCAGGCCCCGTACGAAGGCCAAGGCGGCGCCGAGGAAGGGCGGCCGGAGCTCCTGGGGTTGGACCCCGCCCAGCCCCAGCTCCGGTACCAGCACCGCTCGCTGGCCGCAGCGGTCGCCGAAGAGGTGTCCCCGTCCTTCCTGGACGCCCGGATCGCCGCCGAGCGACTTCGCTCGATGCGTATTCTGCCGAGCCCCGACGACCCTCCGTGGCGCCGGACCCTGCGCAAGGGGACCGAGGCGCTCCTTCGCGAGGACCTCGGTGAGGTGGCCCGCTGGCACGACACCCCGGCCGAACACCTGATGACCGTGTTGCGGACGTCCGCCTTCGGGCAGGGGGCGGGACTGCCCTGGGCCGACATCTGGCCCGCCGCGGTGCGGGCGCTGTGCCTGACCCCCGTGGCCGACCCGGACGCGGTCATCCGCCAAGTGATGGCCAGTCGTCTCAACGGCTACCTGACCGCCGCGGTCGAAGACGAGCGGACCGTGTACCGGCCGATCCACGAACGGATCAGCGAAACCCTCCGGTACTCACCGCAGTTCCTACTCGGTCTCCCGGACACGGACCCGGCGGAGCGTTTCCCCGAGATCTCGATCACCGCCACGCACGCGCAGCTCGTATGGGCTTTCGGAGAGCTGCTCCCTCCGGCACCGGACCAGCCCCCACACCCGTACCTACGACGCCACCTCATCACGCACGTCGCCGCCGCCGGTCTGGTCGACGACCTGCACGTCCCCTGGCGTTTCCTGCCATGGGAGACGAGCGGCACGGTCCGGGCAGCCCTCGGACTCCCCGCCGACTTCCACACCGGTGCCGCGTGCCTCGCCGCGTGGGCCCGTATCGAAGCGTTTCTGGGCGATGCAGGAGCGGCGGCCCGGGCCGACAGCCTCCGCCTGTCCCTCCTGGGCACGGCTGTCGGGCGTGGTGCCGCCGGGAACATGGTCGCGACACGGCCCCTACCCCTCTACCGCTCCGGCATCACACCGCGGTGGAGCCAACTGCGGGTGCCCGACAACCTCTTGGCACGTATGTCGACCCCTCTCGCCTCGCTGGTGTCCTTCACCCTTCCGGACGGCAGCCCGCTCGTCGCGGCGGGCGACCAGGGTGGTGAGGTGCGCGTGTGGGACCCGCGCACGGGAACGGAGTTCGGCCTGCCCTTCCGGCCGGCCCCGTACGTACGCGCCCTGGCCGTGCTGACCGCCCCCGCGGAGAGCCCTTTGCTCGCGGTGGGCACCGCCCGCGGCGTCTGGATCTACGACCCGCAGAGCGGCGATGCGGCCCGGCTCCCGGTGACAGGAGCCGTGTTCGCCCTCGCCGCCTTCAGGACCAGGACCGGACGGGTCCGGCTGGCCGTCGGAACCGACACGGGACTGATCATCTGTGATCCCTTCGACGAGGAGACACCGGTCCTGCCCCTCAGGCCCCTCGACGGTGTGATGGGCCCCTCAGTCAAGGCGTTGGCGACGTTGCAGCTCCCCTCGGGCAGGACGCTGCTCGCCGCGGGCGGCAGGAACAGCACGTTCGAGGTCTTCGACGCCGAATCGCTCGACGTCGTCACCGTGGTGCACGGGCAGGGCAGGGGAGTGGTCGCGCTCGCCCTGTACTTCGACCAGCAGGGCCGTCCCCGGCTCGCCGCGGCTTCGAGCACGACGCGCAGCGTGCGCACCTACGACGCGCTCACCGGCAAGGAGAACAAGGCAGCGCGCATCCCGCGGTCGGCGGCCTCCCTCGGGCCCTACCCCCATCCGGATTTCGGAGCACTGCTGGCACTCGGCGACGCTGAAGGGGGGCCCGTGAGCCTCTGGGATCCGGCCACGGGGGAAGAGGTGTACACATCCCCGCCCGACCACACGGGAAGGGTCAAGGCCGTGGTCGCGGTCGATACGGGACAGCAGATGCCTCTCGTGGTGTCCGCATCGTTGGACCGGACGGTCCGGATCTGGAACCCCGCCGGGCGCACGTCGGAGCCGGACCTCGATCTGGAGGCGTCGGGAGACGGCTCCCTCCTAGCCGTGCTCCCCGGATCGGACGGCGGCCCCAGCCTGCTGACGCCCGCCCGCTCAGGTGCTGTCAGCATCCGATCGGCGGCGAGGGGGCAGCTGCGGCGTACGCAGCGGCGTCCCCAGCAGTTGACGTGGCCCGCCGAATGGCACTGCGACACGTTGACCGCCCTGGCCACCCACGTCTGGTCGGACGGGTCGGCGTCCGTCGTCATCGGCCTGAAGAATGGCGTGATCGGCCGCTGGGACGAGCAGCGCGGCTGGCAGTCCCCTCCGGTGGACCAGAGCTGGCAGGCAGCGAGCGTGCGCTCTCTCGCCACACTCTCCCTCTCCGGTGCTGACGACGTCGTCCTGGTCAGCGGCACGAGCGCGGGAAGCATCTGCTTCCATGATCTCGCCAGCGGCGAGCAGCGCTGGGAGCCCGTCCGCGAGGACGCGGCTGTGCGCGCCCTCGCGGCTCTGCCGAGCGAGACGGGCCCGCTCGTGGCCTTCTCTAGCGGTCGTACCGTGAGGTTCAGCCACGTCGGTGCGCCGTCGCACCTGCGCCTGCCCGGCCGCACGGGCCCCGTCCCTTCGCTCGCAGTCTGCCCCGCGGAGGACGGCAGTTCACTGCTGGTCACCGGCGGCAGCGACGGCTGCGTCCGGCTCTGGTCCCCGGACGCTCCTCGGACGGAGGCGTATCCCGTACTCGAGGGGCACCACGGCCCGGTCTCCGCCATCGGCCTTCTGCCGCCCACCCCCACCTCGCCACAGCCGCTCCTCGCCACTGCGGGTTTGAGCGACACCACCGTGCGCCTCTGGAACCCGTGGACCGGGGAAGAGCTCACGCGGGTGGTCACCGGCACGCCCCTCACTTCCCTCTGCACCCTGCCCGACGGCAGCATGCCAGACACCACCGACCCGGCGATCGCCTTCGGCGGACCAGCGGGCCTGGCAGCCCTCACCGTCCGCCGCTAAGCGACTCCGCTCGGACCTCGCTCACCCACGTAGAGAAGAAGGAAGAGGAATCTGCGTGGCGACCTGCGGGACATGCCATCATCCGGGCTCGCACGCGTCCGTCGGCCCTCCTACTCAACAAGGCGTCCGACTAGCCCTGACCAGGGCAAACCGACCGGCCCTAACCGCGCAGGCATAACCAAATCCTGCAACAATCACTCCAATCCGAAACGATCACAACAGTCGCAGATCAGCGGATCGCCCGAGCACCTCTGCCATATAAATTCCCTGTTCAAGGCAACGCCACGCCGCGGCACGGCATCCCGAAACGATCACTACATTCACAGGCCAGAACACTGTCAACTCAGTGATCAACAACGTATTTGTCACTCTGGACGTGGCGACGCGGTCGGTGGTGGCGGCCGTGCTGCGCGAGGAGAGCACGCAGGCGGTGGACGCGGCCCTGCTGCTGGCGGAGATGGCCGTGCCCCACCCGGCGCGGCCCGGCTGGCCCGAACATCTGTGCCTGGCCCATGCGGCCGTCCCCTACGACCGGCTGCTCGCCGTCGATGCGCGCCTGGAGCAGGCGGCGGCGCGGCCGGTGGTGGTGCCCGAGACGATCGTCATCGACCGGGGGCGCGTGTTCGTCTCCGCCGCGTTCCTGGCCGCCTGCGAGACCCTGGGCGTCAGTGTGCAGCCCGCCCCGCCGCGCTCGCCGGCCGCCAAGGGTGCCGTCGAGCGGACGTTCGGGAGTATCAACTCGCTGTTCGCGCAGCACGTCGCCGGTTACACCGGCTCCCACGTTCTTGAGCGCGGTCACGCGGTGGAGGACGAAGCGTGCTTCACCGTGGCTCAGCTGCAGGAGCTGCTGGATGAGTGGGTCACCGCGTGCTGGCAGCACCGCCCCCACGACGGGCTGCGCCACCCGGTCCTGCCCAAGAAGGCGCTGGCCCCGAACGAGATGTGGAGCGCGCTGCTGGGCACCTGCGGGTACGTGCCGCTGCCGCTGACCGGCGCCGATTATCTGGAACTGCTGCCCGTGCGCTTCCACCCGGTCACCGGCCGCGGCATCCGCATCAACTACCGCACCTACGACCACGTCGTCCTCAACGAGCACCGCGGCCGTCCCTGCCCCACCGGCCCCGGCGGCAGGTGGGAGGTCCACCTCAACCCGCACGACGTGCGGCAGGTCTACATCCGCCTGCCCGACGGGCGCCTGCACGAGATCCCGTGGATCCACCGCGACCACGTCCACGCTCCGATGAGCGAGGCTGCATGGCGCCATATCCGCGCCGCCCTGGGCCGACGCGCAGGCCGGGAGCGGCACGAGGCCGACCTGGCTGAAGCAGCCGACCAGGTTCTGCGCCGGGCCCGCCCCCTGCCCGGCACCGGCGCACCCGCCGCAACGGCGGCGGGCCCTGCGGCGGCGAGAAGCACGCCAGGCCCGCAGACGGCGGATGAGGACACGCCAGCCGAGGAGAGTCTCGACGTCCTCGAAGCCCACTTTCCTCATGCTGGCGGTCACTCCGACGGCCGGGAGGAGCTCTCTGCGCCTGTGGGCCGCTACGCGCTGTATGACGCCTTTGAGGAGGCCGAGCACTGGTGACCACCAGCCCCCACACACCCGCCGCCGAGGACGCCTCCCCCGGGACGGTCACCACCTTCGATGCGTTCGCCCGGTTCGCGCACGCCGCCCCGCCCGCTCCCCCGCAGCCGGGCCAGCCGGCACGCTCGGTGGAAGAACGCCTGGCCTACCATTCGCAGTTCGTCACCGTGCGGACCCCGGCCATCGAGAGCCTCTCGCGCAGCGTGCGCACGCTGATGATCCTCGGCCGTAGCCAGAGCGTCACCGCCCGCCCGTCGCTGATCGTCACCGGCCCGGCCACCACCGGCAAGACCACCGCGCTGCTCGAGGTCGGCCGGACCTGCCACCTGGCCCACACCCGCCGCGCCGCCCCGGGCGACACCAGCGTGCCCGTGGCGTCTGTGCTGGTGCCGCCCGGCGCCACCGCCAAGACCCTGGCCTGCGAGTTCGCTCGCTACCTCGGTATCCCCGTCACCGCCCGCATGACCACCGCGCAGATCACGACCGCCGTCTGCCACACCTACACCGCGGCCGGCGTCAAGCTCGTGCTGATCGACGAGATCCACCGGCTCAACCCCCGCAGCTCCAGCGGCGCGGAGGCTGCCGACTGGCTCAAGGACCTCACCGAGCGCGTCGGCGCCACGTTCGTGTACGCGGGCATCGACGTCACCACCAGCACGGTGTTCAGCGGGGTCCGCGGCGCACAGCTGGCCGGACGCGCCTCACTCATCGACTGCGGGGCACTGCCCGCCCGCGCCGGATCACGCGAGCCGTTCCGTGAGCTCATCGCCGCGCTGGAAGCGGCCCTCGACCTCCGCTCCCACCGCACCGGCAGCCTGCCCAGGCTCGCCCCCTACCTGCACGAACGGACCGCCGGCCGCATCGGCAGCCTGGCCCGCCTCATCCGCCAGGCGGCCATCGAAGCCATCCTCGACGGCACCGAACGCATCACCAAGACACTGCTGGACTCCATCGCGCTGGACCACCTCGCCGAGGAGCACTACCGGCCCCGAACCCCGCCGAGCCGCCGCACCCGACCCAGCAGCCGGTGACCGCGCACGCCTTCAGCAGCCCGGTGGTGCGGGCACGCACGATGTGGCCGTCCCAGCCCGGCGCCCTGCGGACCAGGCCCCTGCCCCGCGAGTCAGCAGCCTCCTACCTCACCCGCCTTGCAGACACCTACCACCTGACCGCCGCCCAGCTCCTCGACGGCCTGAACATCGCCACCACCGGTACCTTCGCGTCCCCGCCCGCCACCGACATCCACCTCAGCGCCGAAGCCGCCCACCGGCTGTCCGCCTTCACCCGCATCCCGCCCGCACACCTCACCCGCGCGCTGGCCCGTCAGCCCCCACCCGCCTCCATCGGCATGGCCCACACCGCCATCGCCCGCTGGCAGCCCGTCCCGCCCGCCGTGCAGCCGCTACCGGCGTGCACCGCCTGCACCATCCGCCGCAGCCCCCACCAAGCCGCCCCAGCGTGGATCCACCCAGCGTCCAACTCGCCCCGGATCATGATCTGCACCCGCCACCAGCAGGCCTCCAGCGACTCCCGGCACCCCGCCCCGCTCGACATCCGCACCGTCCCCGAACTCACCCGGCCCCGCCCCACAGCCCGCCGCGCGACCCCAGCCTCCCTGAGCTGGGCATCGACGATCACGACCCGCTGGTACGACCACCAACAGCACCTGCATCAGCGGTGGCTCATGCGCCTTGACCGCCTCACCGACGCCAACCCCCACATCCCCCCAGGGCCGGCCTCCCCAGCTCTGACCTGCCGGGACCTGATCACCTATCCCGAGACGCTCATCCTCGCCACGGCCCTTGACCGCCTGCCCCGGCACCCCCTGGCACACGCGCAGCAGACCGCCTTCCTCCACCGCCTGGCCGACCGCCTCCGGCTGCCCCGCCTCGCACCCGCCGACCACGACCTGCTCTGGCAACGCCTGTACGCACGCTGAACAACCCGCTTGCACCAGCCGGGAACAGCCGCCAACTCCCCTGCCTATAGGCGCGCCGACCACACTGCACAAAAGCCGGCATGACGCCCAGTTCACTGCGCAGAGCAAAACAGCCAGCTCAACCCACATATCGCCCATCGTCAACGCCTCGGCCCGGCGCAAGCCTCCCCTGGGGATACAGACGTACTACTCAGTACAGCTGAGCAACAGCAGGTCACAACCAAGATCAATCAGCCTGCGCGACAGGTACGCCACAGTTACCGGCATCCCCGGTACGCCGCAGGTCCGTGGATGCCGGCTCTGCTGGAGGCCTTCGGCAGTCCGCGGCCGGCGGTGGAGGCGGTGTGTGGGCTGGGGGATCCGATCGCCGTGTGGCCTGCGGTCTTTCACGCGCTGTGGAGCGGTGTGCTGCGGGTGCGGCTGGACGAACCGCTGCACGAGCGCGTGGTCGTCTCGGTCGCGCGGCAGGAGGCCGAAGCGGCGTGACGCAGGTGGTTGTCGAGGTCGGGGCGCGCCTTCGCTACGACGGACGGGTATGGACGCTCGCCGTGCTGGAAGGCGCCCGGGCCACACTGGTGACCGACGAAGGCGCCGCGGCGGTGGTACTGCTGCCCTACCTGTTCGCTCATCCGTCCTTTGAGCTTGTTCTTTATCTACCAAGATCTTCCAGGCTTGCCGATGGCCTTGAGGGTCTCTGGGCGTTTGACGGTCTTGCCGACGTCATAGCGGGGTGCCCGGTGTTTGTTCTTGGCGCCGGGTGGCCGTCCGGGGCCGGCGCCTCGAGGTTTGGGAACACGGGTCGGGCAGGCCAGGTCAGCGCGGATGTTCCTGAACCCTCGGCGGACCCGGGCGGGAGTGAGCCGGCCGGAGGCAGCTGGCTTCTCCCAGGGTCGGCGGAGGTCCTTGGCGAGGGGCCGGGCGAGTCGGAGCTGGGTGTGAGCGACGATCAGGATCCAGGTCCAGCGGTCCGCCGCCTCGGGACTACGGAGTTTCGGGGTGGTCCAGCCGAGGGTCTGCTTCGCGAAGCGGAAGGTGTGCTCCAGGTCGAAGCGGCGGAGAAATGCCTGCCAGAAGCGGTCCACGTCGTCCGGAGTGACGCCGGTCTTGGAGGACCATAACCACACCGGCGGGGCATCACGGTCCTTCGACAGATGCTCGACCTTCAGCCGGATCAACGTGCCCTCAACCAGGGGAAGTTCACCGTCATGGTCGAGCCATGAGGAGCGGTGGGTGAGCCGTGGGTGGACCCGGTCCCATGCCTGCGTCTCGGCCTTGCCGTAGTTGGTGGTGTCGGTGACTGTGGTGATCGCGGGCTCGGGCCAGGTCTCCGGCTTGGCGAAGCGGAATTCCGGGCCGTGCTTAGGCGGCCTGCCGCCCTTCGGGTCGTAGACACGAGGCGGTTTCGGCAGTCGCATGACGCGGTCGGAGCGGACCCGGCCGACCAGCTCGACAGGCAGATCGCGCAGGACCCAGGCCAGGCGGGTGACGTCGTAGCCGGCATCGCTGACGATCACGATGTCCGGGTCCCCGGCCCGCCACTGACCCGCGGCGATGAGCCGTTCGACGACTCCGCGTAGCTGGGTGGCGGTGACCGCGGTGGCGTCGTCCACTGGTCCGAGCCGGACCGCGTCCAGGATCGCGGTCCAAGAGGTGGCGCCCGGCTCCAGGACGGCGACGAAGGAGTAGGGCCAGCCCGGGATGAACTGCGACGCCGTCTTCGCACGGCCATAGACATGGCAGAACAGCCGCTCCGCCGAGCATGGTGCGTCCGAACGAAGCCATGGCGACACATCGACCGCCAGGACCAGACGCCCGCCGTCGAACCGCGGCAGCGACAGCCCGGCCAGCACCTTGCGCACCTGCTCGACATCGATCCGGCCCTTGTTCAGGCCTCCGTACATCGCTCCGTGCCCCCGCCGATGCTCCGGCAGCAGCGTCAGGTCCACCGGGGACTTCACCGCACCGTCCGCACACAGCACCGCATCCGTCAGCTCGAACAACTCGTCGCGCCGAGCGGTCAGACACTCGTAGAACTCGCCCCGGAAGCGTGACGCTTCCGCGAACGCATCCCTCCGCACAACATCAGGCAGCAGACTCACCCTCACGGCCTTCGTCGGTCACGTGCACCTTGGTCGGAGCACAGGATCAGACGAAGGCCGCCCCCACGTCCGGCAAACTTCCAGGTGAGCGACTCAGTACGAGACACCGTTCGAGGCCGGAAGAAAAAGAACAAGTTGAGTACCTGTTTCTGATCCTCGGTGGACGTGCGGCCAGCTCAGAAATCGAACGAGGCAGTCGTATGTGTTTCCGAAGAGGGCGTGTGAGTGTGGGCCTTGCCCTGGATACTGGGAGCATGGGATTCGCCGTCTTCATGACCCTGCCTGGACTGGTCATCGTGCTGACCGTTCTGGCCTTCGCTGATCAGCTGCTTCTGCGAGCCGGGCGAGCCGGGCTGCTGCCCTGGCGGAACAGCGCCAGACAGGGGCAGATCTCAGCAACCGGCTTCGAGCAGCTTCATGCGAGCTTCTCGCCGGGCAAACAGAGCGAACTGAAGGAGCGCCAGTCGGCGCTCATTCTGAGGGACGACGAGGAGGACGGAGCGCCGCCGAACCGGACCATGGTGGATCTGGAGGGCGGAACAGCGGTCATTCGGATGCCCCCTCCAGTTGGTCGGTAGGGCGAGCGCCAGCCTCCGCCGAACGTGCTCAGCCTGCGGTGGCACCCTGTGTCCGGACAGTCCGGGTCATTGGTGCAGCAGGCGACGGGCTGGCTGAGGGCCCGGTGACCTCTTGGTGGGACTGCTGACCGTCAGTGCCGAGATGATCAGTCGCGGTGGGCCTCGCGGGAGGCCGGCTGTCCGCTCCTGCGGGAGCTTCGGCGGGTGATGCGCCTGGTCATCAGGGTGATCGCGGCCCAGGTGATGAGCGATTCCGAGTGCTGGATGAGCCGTTCGTAGTCCCGCGCGTGCCGACGGGCGTGCATCACCCAGGCGTGCGAGCGTTCGACGACCCAGCGTCGGGGCAGGACGACGAACCCGGGGACGTTCTTCGGGCGGCTGACGGTCTTGATCGTCAGATTCAGGTAGGTCTTCGCCCAGGTCACGAGCGGTCCGGCGTAGGCGGAGTCTGCCCAGACGATGGTGATCTCGGGGTGCATCAGCCGCAGCCGGAACAGCACTTCCTTGGCCGCGTTGCGGTCGGTCATGTCGGCCGGGGTGACCATGACGAACAGCGGCAGGCCCTTGGTGTCCACGACCAGGTGCCGCTTGCGGCCGTTGATTTTCTTGCCGGCATCGTAGGGGTCCAGCCAAGGTGAACCCAAAAGCCGCCACGGGACGATCTTGAAGCCCTTAGCATCAGCCGAAGTGTGCCGGGGACGCGCCGTACGCGGGGTGCCGTTAACGAGCAGCGAACCAGGTGACAAGTAACCCGCCAGTAGTCTTTGGGCCGAAGGGGCGTGGTCACCGCACGGGTTCGGGTTCGGCCCGCGGGCCCGGAAACTCGCCGGTTTGGAAGGCGGCGAAGTCGGCGTGGGCCGCCTCGACGGCCTCCGGGTACGCCTCGCGCTTGGTGTGCTCGGCGAGGGCCCGGTAGACGCTGGCCACCGAGGGGTTCTGTCCCTTGCGTCTGCCGGTGGGGATGATCAGGTCGGGCTGGATCTGCTCGACGGACTCCCCGAGCGCCCTGCGCCGCAGCACTGTGTGCAGCATGTCGTCGGTGATGACCGGCGGCCGGCCGCCGTGCTTGCCCTTGCGGGCCGCGGTGTCGAGCCCCTCCAGCGTCGATTCCCGGATGTTCTCCCGCTCGGTCTCCGCCATCGCCGCGAAGAACGCGAAGAGCAGCTTTCCTGGGCCGCTGGGGTCGTACATCCCCGGGAGCGGTCCGGCGAGCATCTCCAGGACCAGGCCGTGCGCGGTCAGGTGGTCGGCGAGGGCGGTCAGCTCTGCCGCGTCCCGTCCCAGTCGCTTCATCTCGTACACCGTGAAGATCACGCGGCAGTGCGGGGCGTGGGCCTTGATCTCCCGCGCGGTCTTCAGCGCCTGTTCGAACTGGGGCCTCACCCGCAGACGGGTGCTGATCTTCTCGCTGAAGATCTTGTCCCTGGGGATGCCGTGGGCGGTGAGAGCGTCCAGCTGCGAGTCGAGTTCTTGGCTTCGGTGCGAGCATCTCGCGTAGCCGATGCGGATGTCGGCGCTCGGCAGGTCGGGGTTGATGGGTGCTGGGGGCGGGGTGCCGGGCCGCCACGGCTGGCCGGGTGCGCGGTCGGCCGGGGTGGACACCCTCAGTTCCTTCGTGAGGCGGGGCACCTTGGTGAAGCGGCCGGTGTGGTAGGCGGAGGTGACCGCGCCGCCGCGCGAGCGGCACGGCGAGCCCGGCTGTGCGTCACACTTCGGACAGGTGTGCCGTTCGACGTCGTCCGCGTCCGACCGGTCGGACGGGGAAAGCTGCTGAGGATCCGTCATGGCCCAGATTTTCGCACAATGCAAGTCCCAGAAGGGGGGCCCGCTCACTTTTGGGTGAGAACGGGTTCTGAGAACCGATCGAAGATCAAGCGGACTCCGGCGGACAGTCGTTGATCTTGCTCGGGCAAAGGGTCGTTTGTGAGAGCCGTTGCCTGCCGTGTTCCCGCCCAGACGGCGAAGCCAGATCTGACCCCGTGTGCTTGTCATGGCGCCGCCCCGGCGCGGGGCGAGTGCCGGTTACCGGGTTGTCAGGCATCACGTCGGTGTATTGCCCAGCAACCGGCCATGAGCGCGGCTGCCGCCCACAACGCAGTCACGGCGAGACCTGTCCAAGGGCCAAGGCCTCCTGCCGGGTCCTGGTGCAGGACTTGTTGTCCGGCACGGTCGGGAAGATAGGCGGAGGCGCCCTCGGCGATGCCTCCGACCACGAAGGACACGATCAGGATGAAGGGGATGAGCAGGCTGAGCACCGCGACGGCGCTGCGCAGGAGGAAAGTGAGTCCTGTAGCGAACAAGGCCATCAGAGCGAGGTAGATCCCCCCGCCGATGCAGGCCCGCAGGGCTCCCGGCTCACCGAGGCCGATGGCGTACTTTCCTAGGAACGCCTGACCTGCGAAGAAGGTGGCGAACGCGGTGGCGAGTCCTACGGCGAGGGCGGCGGTGGCCACGATTGCTGTCTTGGCCGCGTAGAAGAGACCCCGGCGTGGCACCGCTAACAGGGAGATCCGAAGGGCACCGCCCGTGTACTCGGAGGATACGGCGGTGGCTCCGAAGGCGATCGCGGCGATCTGCGCGAAGTTGATCGCGTAGAAGGCTCCGAAGACGGGATCCTCGCTGCCTTCCGCCTCTGCGCGGCCTACGGTGGCGAAGACGATCAGGGTGATGGCCAGCGTGGCAGCGAAGACCGCGAGGAGTGATCCGATGCTCGCCCGGACTGACCTGATTTTGATCCACTCGGAGTGGAGTACCGCGGTGACGGACATGGTCAGGCCTCCTGGGGGGCGGTCGGGAACGCGGTGGCCGTGGCGGCAAATTCCGCCTCGGCGGCGGTGAGAGCGAGGTAGGCCTGCTCCAGGGAGGCACGTTCGTCGGTGAGTTCGAGGACGGGGATGCTCTCGCGGGCTGCGGCGGCTCCGATCTGTTCGGCTGTGGCGCCGTCGACGACCCATCGGCCGCCAGCTTCTTCCGTGACCGTGTGTCCCTGGGCCAGCAGTGCGGCCCGCAGGCGGCTGGGGTCACTGGTGCGTACGCGTACGCGTGGGTGGCTGTGCTGTTCGATGAAGTCCTGTTTCGGGATGTCGGCGAGGAGTCGGCCCTTGCCGAGGATGACGAGATGGTCGGCGAAAGCTGCGGTCTCGTTCATCAGGTGGCTGGAGACCAGGACCGTGCGGCCTTCGCGGGCGAGCCGGCGCAGCAAGTGGCGGATCCAAATGATCCCTTCCGGGTCGAGGCCGTTAGTGGGTTCGTCCAGCATGAGGACGGGTGGATCCCCGAGGAGTGCGGCGGCGATGCCGAGCCGCTGGCGCATGCCGAGCGAGAAGGTTCTGATACGGCGGTGTGCGACAGCGGTGAGACCCGTGTTCTGAAGGACCTCGTCCACGCGGCGTGCCGGGAGGCGGTTGCTGACGGTGAGGAAGCGCAGATGGTCCCGGGCGGTGCGGGAACCGTGGGCGGCCTGCGCGTCCAGGAGGGTGCCGACGGTGCGCAGGGGCTCGCGCAGCGTCGCGTAGGGGTGGCCGCCGACCGTGGCGGTGCCGGAGGTGGGGCGGTCCAGGCCGAGGACGAGGCGCATGGTGGTGGACTTGCCGGCGCCGTTGGGTCCGAGGAACCCGGTGACCCGGCCCGGTTCGATGCTGCACGTCAGACGGTCGACAGCCCGGGTACCGCTGAATTCCTTGGTGAGTTCTTTGACGTCGATGCTGGTCATGACCTCAGCGTGGTCGGGTAAGCGCGGGCAGGCATCCCCCGCCCGGGGAGAGCGTCTCCCCCGCACGGGGGAGACGGCGGCCCCTGCTGGTCTGTCACGATGTCGGCATGCCGGGCCTCCTGCTGCCGCTGACACGTGCGGTGACCTACACCCGCTGGCTGCACATGCTGGTGGGTGCGATCGTGCCGTTCGCCTGCGCCATGGTCTATCCGGGGCTGAGCAACCCGTCACCGCACGACTGGTTGCTGGTCGCGGTCCTTCCCATCCCCCTGGCTCTGGCCGCCGGCATCGTGCCCTCGGTCCGTCATGCGGAGGGGCTGCAGGCGCGGCTGATGCTGTTTCCCGGGCCGCACGCACGCGTGAGGAATGACGAGGACCCTGGTGTCTCCACCGTTTTCTCCGCTTCGTGGACCGACCGGGCGAGAACCGGTGCCTGGCTGGTCCTGCGTCTGGAATCAGGGCTCGCCCTCGCACTGGTGACCAACACCTTGCTGACACTCGCGCTGTCGCTTGCCGGGGAGCCCGGCCGCGCCGACCCGCTGCCGTACGTTTCGGATGCGGGCTGGGTGTATACCCTGCTGGCACCGGTGCCAGTGCTGGCACTGGTCATGGTGGCCGCTGGGGCCGGGGCGCTCATGGCCCAAGCTGCTCGCCGGCTGCTCGGGCCGTCGGTCAAGGAGCGGCTGGCGGAGTTGGAGAAGCGCACCGAGCAGCTGCTGGAACGCAACGAAATTGCACGGGAGTTGCACGACACGCTCGGTCACGCGCTGACCTTGGCCGTGGTGCAGGCCGGTGCCGCCCGGGCGGCAGGCGACCCGCATTTCACCGACCGGGCGCTGGAGGCCATCGAGGAAACGGGACGGGCCGCGCTGGAGGACCTGGACCGCGTCCTGCTCGTACTGCGCGATACAGGACGGCCGCCCGGTGCACGTCCGGCTCTCGACGAGGCGGGCCGCCTGCTGGATTCCGCGCGGTCCTCGGGCGCGCAGGTCGACGCCGAAGTGACCGGACCGTTGGAGCACCTTCCGGGGCCGGTCTCCCGCGAGGCCTACCGGATGCTTCAGGAAGCCCTCACCAACGTGCTGCGGCACGCGGGCCCTGTCCGCATCGGCGTGCGCATCGCCGTCGAGGCAGCGCGGCTGCGGCTTGAGGTGCGTAATCCGTTGCCCGATCCGGCACCGGTGGCTGGCACGGGCGGTGGCAGAGGACTGCGCGGGATCCGTGAGCGTGCCGCGCTGCTCGGGGGCGAGGCTCGGGCGGGACAGCACGGCGGCCACTGGCTGCTGCGCGTCGATCTGCCGCTGTAGTTGATCTAGGCTGACCGGATGCCGCTCACCGTTCTCCTGGTCGACGACGAGCCGCTCGTACGGGCCGGACTGCGCGCCGTGCTGGAGGCTCAGCCGGACATCCAAGTGGCGGGCGAGGCCGCCGACGGGGCCGCCGTGATCCCCTTGGTACGGCAACTGCGCCCCGACGTCATCGTCATGGACGTACGCATGCCGCTGATGGACGGCATCGAGGCCACACGGACCGTGCTGCGCACCATAACGGACCCGCCCAAGATCGTGGTGGTGACGACCTTCGAGAACGACGAGTACGTGTACGGGGCGCTGCGCGCGGGAGCCGACGGCTTCCTGCTCAAGCGGGCCCGGCCGGCGGAGATCGTGCACGCCGTACGGCTGGTGGCCGAGGGCGACTCCCTGCTGTTCCCGGCCGCGGTGCGGCAGCTGGCTTCCTCTTACGGCCGGGACCACGGCAAGACCGCCGCCCGGACCGCCATGGAACGTGCCGCACTGACCGAGCGCGAGGGGGAGGTGCTGCGTCTCATGGCGCAAGGCCTGTCGAACGCGGAGATCGCCGCACGTCTGGTGGTAGGGACCGAGACCGTCAAGTCGCACGTCAGCTCCGTACTGGCGAAACTCGGCGCCCGGGACCGCACCCAGGCGGTCATCGCGGCATACGAGTCCGGCTTCGTATCCCCGGGCTGAGGATCGGGCTGTGACTGGCGACTGTAACGTTCGTCGTACTGGGACTCCTTACGTCGCCGCACTCGTCGGCCAGGGCCTCGGCTCCGGCCCTGGCCGCCGTCGCGCGGTCGTCGGCGTCCTGCGCAAGGTAGCGAGAGGACTCATCTCCGGTGGCATCGACCAGCCGGTGCAGCAGCTTCGCCCGCCGCTCCAGGTAGGCCAGGCGTTCGTCCTCCGTGCCCCACGCGTAGGGCTCGGCGTCGTTCAGCAGCCCGACCATCTCGGCCACCAGCATCCTGTCCGACGCCTGCCCCGCGGCGCCGCCTGCCGTCATGACGTCTGCCCCGCAGCGGCGGCCAGGGCCTCCAACGCGTCCAGGCCGTGGTTGCAGCACCGCCCGCACACCAGACGGATTTTGTTCGGCTTCTCAGGATCCGGGATGTTGTACGGCAGCCGGTCCTCGTCGTCGCGCAGGCGCAGGTCCCAGTCGCACTCGGCGCACAACAGCCGGGAACGCCGGGCCTGAGCCTTGCTCCAGACCGGCCAGTCCGCCGCCAGGGCCAACCCCATCAGCACCATGCCTTCAGCCTTCGGCTTGAAGAACAGGAAGTTTCACCCCGGGCAGTCGCCGGGAAGGTCGTCGATCGACTTCTTGAGCGACGGCATCCACCGCACCAGGTGGATGAGGTCCTTGGCGGCGATGCGGACCTCCTCACCGCGGCGCAAGCTCTTGTTCCACGCGTTGGCCAGGGGGAAGCGGTAGGCGGCCACGACCTGGTACGGCACCTGAAGCTGATCCAGGTCCTGGCCGATGTCGGCGGCGGTGGCCTTCCACTCGCCGCAGTCGGCCTCGCGCCACATCGCCAGCCCGTCGCTGTTCAGCACGCCGCACGACCGCACCGTCGCCACGATGCGCCGCTGGGCGGACCGTTCCTCCTCCGACAGCTGTGCCATCGCACCCTCACCTCCCGCACCGGCGCCGCCTGGCGCCCCTTCCACCTGCCCAACGAGCCAGGCCCCGCCACCGCGCGCGGGGTCGTTGTACTCCGGAAGGCCCAACGGCGAAGCGGGCCACCGAGGTCGGCTGGGTCCAGGGCGCCGCGCGGTCACGCGGCTGGGGCCTGGTCGTCGTCCAGCACGCTGAAGTCGACATCGAGGCGGGTGTCGTAGTCCTCCGGGGCTACGCCTATCTCGTGGGTCGAGTAGACGCCGAACCGGTTGACGTGCTCCGTCAGGTACGGCGAGATCTGGACCAAATCCAGCGGGTCGATCACTTCGTCCTCGGCCTGCAACTGCCGCACCACGTCCGCGATGTCCAGGGTGTTGTGGAAGATCAGCAGGTTGGCGAGCAGAGAGGTGAACTTCACGTCCTTCTCCTGCTCGACCGGATCGTTGCGCGTCACAGTGCCGAGCTGGCCGAACCGCACCCAGTCACTGAAGCCGTTGAACGCCTCGACCTTGTTCGTCGCAGCCGTCACCCGGCCGCGCAGCGGCGCATCCGAGAGGAACCGAAGCAGCTGGACGGTATGGATCACGCGCCCGACCTCGCGAAAGGCGGTGTAGGTGGCGTTCTTGTGGGAGCCGGAGCGCAGCCGCTTGAGCAGCAGGGTCGAGGAGATGGCGCCCTCGCGGACCGAGACGGTCACCCGCATCAGGTCCCGGTAGTGGGTCTCGATCAGCTTCCAGTCGATCACGTTGCGGCCCGGCTCACCGAACAGGGCGTCGATGTGCTCGTAGGCGGCGGACCGGGACGGGCGGAAGAACAGGCAGTCCTTCCAGTTGCGGATCCTGGGCATCAGATCGATCCCGAGCAGGTGCGCGAGCGCGAACACCGGATAGCTCTGGCCCTGGGTGTCGGCGTGGATCGTGCCCGGCTGCACCTCGCTCGCGTTCTTCAGCAGGCCCTCGATGATGTAGACGGCCTCCCACACCCCGCACGGCACGAAGTGCGTGAACAACGCGATGTACAGGTCCGAGATGTGGTGGTACGCGATACCGCCCACCGCCCCGTACCGCACGGAGGTCTCCGCGAGGAGGTTGTCCAGGTAGGTGTCCATGTGGGTGCCGTCGGCCGCCGCGGTGGTGCCGTTGCCCCACGCGCGGGACATGTCCAGCTTTGCGTGCGCGTTCACCACATCCGTGAGCGCCTCGTTCAGCTTGGCCACCGTCGTGTGGCGCCGGGAAGTGACCGACAGCTCGTGCGCGCTCACCCCGGCGATGTGCCGGGCGGCCTCGGCGTACGTCATGTTCGTCCCCTTGACGAACGTGGTGATCACATACCGGCCAAAAGGGTCCTTCAGCTTTGGGTCGTTGCCGGAGGCCGGCCCGAACCGGTGCCACCACTCGATCCAGTAGGCGGTGCGCGCCACGATGCCCAGCAGCGACCGCTCCGGCATCCGTTCCTTGATCGCCTGCTCCAGCCGCACCGCGCTCACCCTCGGCTTCTCCGCGCGGCGCGGCTTGAGCTTGGGCACCCCGCTCTCCGGATCGATGAACAGCTCGTCGTTGTCCGGGTACTCCCCGTCCGCCTTCGCCGCCGCCTCGGTCAGCCGCCGGCGCAGCTGGGCCACCAGAGCGCGCCCGTCGAACGGCGTGGTGTCACCCGCCTCGCACAGGCCGACCTCCACCAGGTACTCCGGCAGCTTGGCCTCCACCTGCTCCCACGGCAGCAGCTGCTCGGACCAGTCGGCGTACTCCTCGGAGCCGATCACCGCCACGTCGCCGCAGCGCAGCTCCTCGGCGAGGTAGAAGAAGACCATGGCCGCGAAGTGGCGGCGCACGAAGTGCCCCGGCCGGCGGCGGTCACGGATGACCTTGCGCCAGTTCTGGGTGGCGAAGGAGATGTCGATCTCGCTGCCGTCCGCGTCGCGGTCGGGGATGTAGTCGCGGGCCGGGGTGCGGTGGGCCTTGGCGTGCGCGAGCGCGTTAAGGACGCTGACGTCCTCGCTCGTGGCCTTCAACTCGATGACGTCACTCAGGTCGAACATCACCGGACGGTCGGCCTTCAAATGGCCGTGCAGCAGCACCTCCCAGTTGTCGCCGTGGTGGGCGGAGACCTTCTCGATCTGCGCGTACTGGGCCTCAAACCCGCCCAGCTTGTCCACCACGGACAGCAGCGAGCCCAGCCCGTTGGACTGCACCATCAGCCCCTCGGCCAGCAGCAGGAACGCGGGCGAGACCTTCCCGTCCAGCCGCGCGGCGACTTCGGCCGCACTCGACTCCTTATCCAGGCCCTCCAGCGCGTGCAGGGCTTCCTTGGTCAGCGCCGCCGCCCTCGCCCGCGCGGTCTGCGCCGGTCCCTCCCTGTCGATCTGCTGGAGCAGGGTGCGGTAGTTGCCGATCAGCGCCTCCACGATCTCCTGCTGCTGGCGGTGGATCTCGGCCAGCTCCTCGCGGGCCTTCTTCGCCTTCGCCGCCATGCGCTTGCAGAACATCGTGGCCAGGTCGTCCCGGGCACGCATGCATGCCTTGGAGGCCAGACAGGCCGTCAGCGCCACCCGCTTGTCGTCGGTGTAGTCCTTCAAGGTGGCGGCGTCCTGGGCCTCCGCCTCGCCGGCGAAGTCCGCGACCTTCGTCGAGGCGACTCCCTCCAGCCACTTCCCGGTGTCACCGAGCCCGTCCACCCACTCCAGGTGGCCCTTGAGCCGCTTGAAGTGCGACCAGGTCGCCCGGCCCGGGTTCTGCTTGAGCGCGTTGAACAGTGTCTTGCGGTCCAGCCCGATCACATCCGGCAGCCCCAGCAGCCGGCGCCGCTCCTCCTCGGTCATCCGGCCCCGGATACCGGCCAGGATCCCCTCGTTCACCTGGTCCCGCACCGTGGAGGCCATCGCGTCCAGCGTGGAGAACCGCGGTATCTCCAAGTTGGCCTCGACCAGCTTCTCCAGCGCGATGTTGATCAGATCCGCCGGGTTGTTCTTCGACGCCGCCGCCACCCGCATCGTCTCCTCCGCGAGAGCGCGGGCGGCCTGGCCGTCGTAGCGGACCCCGCACCGCTCACGCACCGACGACCGGTGCCGCTCCGCCGTGCGGCCGGAGGCATACACCGCCAGCGTGCTCTCCGGCAGCTCCACCGCCCGGCGCACGAACTCCACCACCTGGTTCGGCACGTCGTACGCCTTCGGGAAGCACCCCATCCGCTGATACGACTTCAGCGCCACCAGCAGCGCGAGCTGATGCTCGTCAGAGTCCGTGACCTCCTCGACCCAGACCCGCTCCTCCTCGCTGGGCGTGAAGAACACATGCAGCTCACGCGCGGTGATCAGCCGCTTGAACCGCGGGTACGCGGTCCGCTCGATCGAGGTCATCCCCACCCCACCCGACGCCCAGCCCATACGAAGGCGCCACACGCGCCCGCGCGATCATGTCCGGAGCGACAAGGCCGAGAAGATCAGAACCGCGGAACCCAGGACACCCGCCGGGACGCGGTGATAAGGGAGCGGCAGGGGATCACCGCTTCAAGATCGTCCCGTGGCGGCTTTTGGGTTCACCTTGGCTGGACCCCGTGTAGGCCTGGTGGTCCGACCCCAGGCCATCCACGATCCACGTCCACAGCTCATCCAGCGTGCTGTGGTCGTTGCTGCTCCAAGCGTCCACGACCGCCTGCCACTCGTGGCGGACGTTGATGTGCCGCACGCGCAACTCGCGCTGCCGGCTGGACGGAACACTCTTCTGATCGACGGGGTGGATCTCGATGCGTCTGCTGCGGCCGTCGTCCCACAGACGCTGCTTGTAGTGGTCGGCGAGACTGGCGCGGCGACAGAGCCAGAACGCCCGGTCGATCAGGCGAAGGTTGTCGGGGCGGGGCCGTTGTACGCCGCTGGTCCAGCGGTTGATGGTCCGGCCGGTGACGCTGATACCAGCGGCCCTCAGCCAGTGGTCGCCCCGGCTGCCCCAGGTGAGGTAGCGCAGCCGGATGGTCAGGCCAAGGCTGGTGGTCACTGGCGGGATGCTTCCGCTGGCTGCGTGGTCGAGTGTGCGGGCCAGGGCCTCGCCGCCGGTCATGCCGCGGGCCCCGTACAAGCCGAGTTCCCCCCAGCGTTCTTTCGGGGTGATCGGTACGGTGGCCGGGGTCGACATGCTCGTCATCCTTCCGGGCAGCAGGCTCGCAGCGACCGCTCGCGCCGCCGGGGTGACCGCTGAGCGCGGGAACTGCAGAGATCACGGCCGCAACGATACTGCGCCGCTCCCTGCCTGCTCTCCTCGAGGAACACCACCTGATGCCCTGCCCGTCAGCTCTGCAGATGACGACGTGGCAAGCATCCCGCGGGGGGGCACCGCCACGTCCCCCTGTCCTGGCTGCGGGACTCTGCACCGGAAAGCCGCCCGTGCTCCTTCGGTACCAGCAGGTGTATTGGTACCGCCAACCACAGCTCACGCAGGCGATGGTGCGGAGCCTGATCCAAAATGCCCCTTTGGGCGTATGCGGCATCCCTATGATGACTGCGGCACAAGGGGGTAACCAGATGAGCGCGAAGGCTGCCACCAGAACGGATGCCGGCGGCAGTGCAGGCACCGGGGGTTTCGACTACCAGGCGCGGGTGGCGGCCTGGTTCGCGGTCCAGGCGCTCGCCGGTGCCGCGTCTGCGGGGGTGCGCGGGCTGTTCGGCAGCGCTGTGCAAGAGATCTCCTGTGAGACGAAGGCGCCGATCGACGACTGCCTGGTGCGCCTAGCGAGCGGAGCGGTCCTGGCGCTGCAGGCTAAGCGGTCCATCTCGCTGGGAACGACCGAAAAGAGCGAACTGGCCAAGACTGCGGGCCAGTTTGTACAGCAACATCTGTGGTCGGGGCATGAAGAGGACCGCTTGGTGTTGGTGACCACTTCGGACGCCTCCTCAGCTGTCACCAAGGATCTCGCAGAGGTTTTGGAACGCATGCGGAAGGCTCCTGCCGCTGCCAGCCCTACCGCCGGGTTCAACGCCAAGCAGGTCCATGCCCATGCCACGTTCGTCGATCACGTGAAGCGGGAGTGGAAACGCGCATGGCCTGCTACCGAGCCGACCGGCGAGGAGCTGCGGGCCTTTCTGGCGCACTGCTGGGTGTGGGTGCTGGATACCGAAGAGGGCCGAGACGGCGAGCGCGAGGCCCTGACACTGCTGCGGACCGCTGTCGTCGCTGACCCGGCTCGGGCCGACGCCGCTTGGGATGCGCTGTTGCGGGTCTGCACCCAGCTGTCCAAGCAGAAGATCGGCATCGACCTGGTAGGACTACAGCAGGAACTCACCGAGACGTCCAAGATTCAGCTTGCGACGATCCGTGACTTCCGCGAGGACGTGGCCCGACTGGCCGCGCTGACCCAGCAGACGCTGGAGCAGATGGAAGGCGAACTGACCGAGATCCCCGGCCCCCAGGGCGACATCAGGGTCCATCGGAGTGTGGACGGGGTTCTGGCTTCACGTGTGGAGCAGGGGTCGTGCCTGGTGACGGGCGAGCCTGGCGCAGGTAAGAGCGCCGCTCTGCACTGTCTGGCAAGCACTTGGGTATCTGCCAACCGACCAGTGCTGTTCGTGCAGGTGGGAAGCATCGCCGCGACAAGTGCTGGCCAGTTGCAGGGTGAGCTGCAACTGGAGCATCCGCTGCTCGAGACGCTGGAGCAGTGGTCGCCGGGCAGCCGGGGACTGATGGTGCTGGATGCCCTGGATGCTGCACGCGCCGATGCAGCCGGTGAGCTGTGGCGGCTACTCATCCGACAGGTGCATCAGCGGCTTCCCCACTGGAGTGTGGTGGCGTCGATCAGGACCTGGGACCTGGTGCACTCGGTCAGTCTCGGCTCACTGATTTCTGGCGATGCCGTGGTGGTGGGCGACTTCGACGACGCCGAGTTCCACGAGATCACCAGGTCCCTGGTCTCTCTAGCCGAGCTGGAAGCCTCCTCCGAGGAACAGGTCAAGCACCTGCTGAGAAATCCTTTCAACCTGCGTCTGGCCGCCCAGCTGCTCCTGGAAGGTGTGGTGCCCGCCGACCTGCAGGCCATCGACAGCCGTTTGGATCTGCTGAGCCGCTACTGGCAGCACCGTGTGAGCGGGCATCCGGACAGCCCTCAGCGACGCGCCTTCATTGCCGAGTGGTGTCAAGCCGCGGTCACGGCCCGTAAACTGGCCATCTCCGCTCAGCCTGTCTTGGCCGGCAACACGACCGCAGCCGATGTGCTGAACGCCCTGCTGTCCGACCGGGTACTGATGCCTGCTTCCGTGTCCGAGATCGGGGTGGACAGCGGGCTGCTGGGGCCAGTGCAGTTCTCCCATAATGTCCTGTTCGACTACGCCCTCGCTGTCGCCCACTTCGCCACCGGCGATGATGGCCTGGCTGGCCGTCTCGGCTCCGATCCCGATGCACTGCTGTTCGCCCATCCCAGCGTGGACATGTATCTGGAGCTGTCCTGGCGTCAGGGGCCCGAGCGGTTCTGGCAGCTCGCGCTTCGGCTTGCGGCGCCGTCGCTGCCGCGGATGGCGACTGCGGCGGTCGCCGCGGTGGTGGTGCGCTGCTGCCGCACCGCCGGCGCTCTGGCACCGCTGCTCACTCAGCTCGCGGCGGGCTCCCCCGAGGCACGGCAGCTGGCGCATGCGGTTGCCGTCGCCGTGTCCCTCGCGGCAGGCAACGACGCCGTCGGCGATCCGGGCATCTGGTGCGACTGGGCCGAGCAGTTGTCCCAGCAGCCCGCAGCCGCTACCGGCGCCCTGCTCATCCTGGTCAGCGACCTGGCAGCTACTGCGCTGCCGGCGCCCGCCGCGGAGCAGTGCGGCCGCGCGGCGCGGGCCCTCGTGGCCCACCTGTGGACGCTGCCTGTCTCCCGACAAAGCTGGCCGGCGATCACCGCGGTGATCCGCACCGCATCCAGCGCCCCGGAGACGACCTGTGCTCTGCTGCGCCAGGCGCTGAAGGGCGAGCAACTGGCCGAGCGCGGCCACAATGACCTGTTCCCTCTCACCCAGGACGTCCCCCGCCTGATGGAGTGTCTTCCGTCGCTGGTGACGGATCTGTACGTGGCCGTCATGAGCTACGACGAGACGTCCACCGCTGCCACCCAGCTGGGGTCGGGATCCGTGCTGACGCTGGTCTCGACCCAGCAGCAGGACTACAGCGCCAGCCGCTACCAGCTGATCCAGCAGTTTCCCGGGGTTGTACGGCACGACCTCACCCGGGCCCTGGACATCCTGACCCGGCTCAGCCGCCTCCAAGGCGAGGCGGATGCTGTACACACCGATTGGCTGGCCGGCCGCGCTGTCGGTGTAATAGCCGACGGTTCGCGGCTCTGGGACCGTCCGTCGTACCAACGTCGAGATCTGGCGGCCTTGCTGGATGCTTTCGAGCAGACTATCGCCGCCTTCGGCGACCCAGTGCAGGCGCGGCAGTTGCTGGATGCGGTGGCGGCGGCCCCGCAGGCGGCTGCTGTGTGGCGGCACGTTCTGCGGGCTGCGGCAAACAACATGGTACTGGCACAGGAACTGGCCGCGCCGGCAGAGGCGATGGTTGTCTCGCTGAGCCTGCCGGATCTGCTGGTGCCGCTGGCCGGGCTGATCGGTGCCGTGTACCCGACGCTCGACGAGCAGCAGGCCGGCCGGCTCGAGGCGGCCGTCCGTGCGCTCAAGGACTCCGCCCCTGCTCAAGGCGGCGCTGCCTGGTCGTGGACTGATCCCTACCAGCTGCTCGTCGATGCGCTGTCGCCTCAGCCTATGATCCTGCCCGGCCTTGCCGAGAATGGCTCTGCCGGGACCGCGGACAGCGGCGACAGTGATCTGGCGCCGGCCGCACCCCATGCTGCCGCTGGACCGGGGCCTCTCAGCGCGACGGACCGAAGGGGCCTGCAACTGACGGGTGAGGTGGAACAGTTCGTCTCCGCCCACCGTGAGGGCAGTCCTGCGGTGGAGGCGATCACCGCTATCGAGGCGGTGGTGCGTGAGCTGTTCGCGGCCGGCGACCTGCTATCCGCCGCTGTGCGAGAGCGGGCCGAGCGTGCTCTGGCGCAGGCAGCGGAACTATTTACGCGTCCTGTCGGGGTGTCCGGCCCGTCCCTGGAACTGGCGCGCGAGGTGCTGCTGAGCATGCAGGCCGGACCTCAAACCACCGCCGGGAGCGACCACTTCAGCGGGGTGATTCCCGACGATGCATGTGGCTGGGCGGCCACCGGCCTGACGCAGCTCAGTCAGCTGCCCGGCCAGTACACGCCCGCAGTGAAGGAAGCCATCTGTCGTCTGGCCGAGCATCCCGTGAACTGGGTCAGAATCTGTATCGCTCGGGGCACGGGCATGCTGGGCCGGGCCGACGGGGAAACGGCTTGGAGTTTGCTGGAGCGCTTCGCTGATCAGGAGTCCGACCCGGTGCTGCTGTGTGACACCGTGCGGATGGCCTGCCTGCGTCTGGGCGACCCGGGCAGGGGCGTGAGACTCCTGTCCCGGGTGGCGGACCGGGTAGAGCCCGAGGACGGCCCGGCCTCCGTCTCCGCGCTCTGCACCGAGATCACCGGATACCTGTGGGTGGACACAGCCCTCGCAGAGGCCGGTACCGTCCTCGACGAGTTCCTCAAGCGCTGGGCCGGTCACACCATTTGGTCGAGGCTGCTGTTCAACCTCCGTGAGAACAAACTGCTGACCCACGACGATGACGCTGTCCGCACCCGTGCGTTCACCCTTGTGGGTCGGCTCGCCGAGCCTGCCCTCGGCATTCTCCAGCAGTCGCTGGCTGCTTCCGACAGGCCGTTGGACAGCGCCGACCAGGAACGCCTGCGAGCCAGTGCCCGCCTCCTGGACGACATCGCCCTGGGGCTGTGCGCCGCCAGCGGCGCCACTGGCAATGAGAGCACGGCCCCCAGCGTTGAGCAGGTGCGGCTAGTCGAGGAGGCCGCACCGATCGTGGCGCTGCTCGAGAACGCCTCCGTGCCCAGCGCCACGCACCATCTCATCCAGATGTACGAGCACATCTTTACCAGCATGCCGCAGCAGGCTCTGCTCGCGGTACGCGATCTGCTGACCGCGCCGGGGGCGCCCGCAGCGTACGTCTCCGACAGTCTGGCGCTGGATCTGTGTGTCCGTCTGGTCGAGCGGATTCTGGCCGACCATCAACAGTTGCTGCGCACGCCTGAATGCCTGACCGCGGTGCGGCAGATCTGCGACGTGTTCGTCGCCGCGGGCTGGCCACGCGCCCACCAGCTGGTCTTTGGGATCGAGCGGGCCTTCCGGTGATCCAAGCCGGCGTCCACCGTAGCGGCTCGGTGGTGCGCGCATCGCCGAATGCGGGTGTGCTGGCGCTCCGTTGGCCCGGCAGCGGCGGTACCGGGCCGGCGGCGGTCGTGGTCGGCGACGGTACCTGGTCATCTGAGCATCCACGACGTGAGCAGCGCGAGCGCTGCGATACCCGTGGCGAACATGATGAAGAAGGCCGAGACGGCCTCTCTCATGGCGACGGGCAGGCTGGCCCCGTCCAGGCGATGCAGCAGCCCCGCCAGGGCGGCCATGAGCGCGGCGCACAAGACGGTGACGGCGAGGACGAGGAAGGCCACGATGAGGGCAAGAGACATGTTTTCTCCTTCAGTTGGGGTGGATCACGCCAGGTGCGTAACGTGATGCCCCTACGGTGCCGACAGCGCCTGGTGTCCGTCACGTCAGTCGGACAGCCCTGTGCCCGGGCCATGAAATGTGCAGTTCAGAGGGGTCGTGCGTGTGGCAGGGTGTCCGACGGTGCGCGGGGCTCGGGCTCTGGGCGGAGCGAGGCGGGGAGGGCGTCGGGCCTGTGGCGGTGAGCGGGAAGGGCCCGGTAGAGCCGGAGGAGTACTTCCGCACGCTGCTGCTTGCCCTGGGTGAGCTGCGGGGCCTCGTTGAGGTGTCCTGGAGGCAGCTGGCGGCGCAGATCGGCGTGCCGCACACCACCCTGGAGTCCTGGCTGCGGCACGGGAAGGTCCCCGACGAGGTCGATGCGGTGAAGAGGGCGGCCGGTCTGCTGCTGGCTGCGGCACGCCAGCACTCCGGCGCATCAACTGCCGCCCATGTGGCTCGCCTTGATCAGGTCGACTGGTCGTCGGCGCACGCGGCTGTCCAGTCCGTGCGCGGTGAGGCGCGCAGCCGGTCAGCCCGTACCGGGCGAGCGCGGCGGGCGCAGCCACATCCGGCTGGCGCTGCTGTAGTGCAGGGTCCGGTCGTGCACCGTGCGGTGTCCTCGTGGAGCGCCCGCCAATTGCGCGTGCACGCCGCAGTGCCGGGCGAAGGATGCGCTGGCGAGCAGGAGGAGTTCGCGCTGCCCGCCTATGTGCCGCGGGAGCACGATGTCCTGGTCCGCAACCGGCTGCGGCGTCTTGCGGAGAGCGGCGAGGCAGCGCTCTTGGTGTTGCGGGGCGGCTCCTGTACAGGCAAGACCCGCACCGCGTACGAGGCGGTGCGGGAGGTGGTCCCCGCCTGGCCGCTGGTGTATCCGAAGACGGCCGAGGCTCTGGTGGAGCTATTGGCCGGCTCGCCCGTGGCGGCGAGGACGGTGGTATGGCTGGACGATCTTCACCGGCTGCTGGCCGAGCCTGAGGGGGAACAGGCGGCGGCCCTGCTGCGGGAGTTGCTGGAGCAGCCGGGTCCGGTGGCTGCGGTGGCGACGATCTGGCCGCAGAACTACCGGGCACTGGTGGCGACGCCCTATGACGGACAGGCAGATCGCCATGGCCAGGCCCGCGCTCTGCTCAGCAGCGGCTGGACGGTGGACGTGCCTGAGTCGTTCACCGGCCAGGCGTGGCAGGAGTTTGTGCGGCGGGCCGCCTCGGACCCGTCTCTGGCAGCGGTGGCGGCTGCTAACAGAGGAGGGGCGGTGACCCAGACCCTGGCAGCCGGGCCGGAGTTGCTGGAGCATTGGCAGCAGGCGCCGCACGCCTACGGCAAGGCGGTGCTCACCGCGGCCATCGACGCACGGCGCCTTGGCGTGCGCGCACCGCTGCCCGAGGCCTTCCTGAAACAGGCGGTCACGGGATATCTCACACCACGCGAGCGGGCCGAAGCGGAACCCAGTTGGTTCGAGCAGGCGTTGGCGTATGCGCGCCAGCCGATCAAGCAGGTCACCAGTGCACTGCTGCCGGTGGCCCACCCCACGCAGATGGGCCCGCTGCCGGGCGTGGTCGACGTGGTGGACTATCTCGAGCAGCACGCCGGAGCCCGGCGCTGGGACCAGGTGCCGCCCGCCACGTTCTGGGATGCCGCGTATCAACACCTCGGCAGCGGCGAGGATCTTGAGCGGTTGGCACTGCACGCCTTCTCACGCAGCCGCTACCGGACCTCCCGCGAGCTGTATCTGCGGGCTGGGATGCGGGGCAGCCCGGATGCCGTGGAGGGCATGTGCTTCAGCTACACCGAAACCGGCCGCATTCTGACCTTGCCGGGTCGCGACGAGGTCGCCGCACTGGCACGCGAGGCAAACGATGGCGGCTACAGCCTGTGGTATGTCGGCTCCACCCTGGCCAGCATCGGCACAGAGGAGCGCGACCAGCAGATGTGCGTCCTGGCCGCCGATCTGCTGGCCGACTCTTACACGGCGGGATACCGGGACGCCGCGTTTTCCCTCGCTGAACTGTGGGAGAGCACGGGTCTGCCCGAGGAGGCCGCCCAGCTCACCGAGCACGCGCGTCAGGCCGAGGTCGAGCCTGCCGCCGCATCTGGTGCGGATCTTGTGCTCGTCCAGAGAATCCGGGAGGTGCTGGAGCACTCGGCAGGCCCGCACGAGCACGGGCCAGCGAAAATCGTTGCAGCGCCGGGCGAGATCCGCCAGCTGGCACGCCGCCTCGCCCGCAAGCCGTCGCTGCTGCCGCTGCGCTGGCAGACCCGCCTGCCTGACCACGGATACGCAGATCTCACCGAGCAGCTGTTGTCCGCCCTGATCGACAGCGGCTCGCAGATCGCCGTCTTTGACCTCGAACGGTTCCTGGCACGCCAAGGACGGGATGAGGCTGCGGCATCCGTGCTGACGACGGCTGCGGAGGAAGGAAACGACCGGGCGGTCGCCGAGCTGGTCTCCCGCTGGTGTACGAGTCGGCCCGAGGAGGCGGGAAAACTGTTGGAGCACTGCCGTCGCAGCGGGCGGGCGCAGGCCGTGGTGTCCGCCGTGCGGCCGTTGCTGACTCGGCCCCAGCCTGCCGTACGGCGTCTGGCCGAGGAGCACCTTGGCCAGCTCGCGCAGGACGGTTCCAGTGGGGCACAGATGGTGCTGGCCGTATGGCGCCTTGATCAGTGGCAACAGTCCGGGCCCGTGGCAGGGTCGGCGGTGCCGCAGGAAATCCTGAGACTGTTGGAGAAGGCTTCTGCGCACCAGACCGAGGCACGCCGGCTGCTGGGACAGCGTGCGCTGATCGCCGGCAACGCGACGAAGGCCGAGTTCTTCTACCGCGGCGCCATCGACGGCGGCGACTACAGCGTGCTGACCGACCTCGCTCGGCTCCTGCATCCGGACTCTCACGACGGGGAGGCCCAGTTGGTCCGCTGCGGCCTGGAAGCAGACGGCTCCGCCAGCACGCCGTGGTAGCAGCCCCGAACACATTGCGCACCAGACGGCCCACGTCGGACGGTACGAAGGAGTAAGCGTGGAAGCGAACACGTCGCATCAGGATGAGGCCATCGCACGGCCCACGGCCCACTACCCCCGGGCCGACATGACGCCTGCCCAGTTCGAGCAGTTCGTCGTAGAGCTGCTGCAGTCCATACACCCTGCCGGAGTCGATCTCCAGGTGGCACTGCACGAGATGGTCCACGGCATGGACGGCGACTACGACATGGACGCCACCGTGCGCTACGAGCTCCTGGGCATGGATTTCCTGGTTCTGGTCGAAGCCAAGCACCACACCCATCCGATCAAGCGTGAACTTGTCCAGGTTCTGCATCACAAGCTCACGAGCGTCGGGGCGCACAAGGCGCTGATGGTGTCCACCGCTCCTTACCAGAAAGGCGCTCTGGTCTTCGCCCAAGCCCACGGCATCGCGCTGATGACTGTTACAGAGGGCCGCTACACCTTCGAGACCAAGTCCACCGATACCGCGCCCGTCATGACGCGCCAGGAGGCCCGGGACCGCTTCGGGGTCCCTCCCTTTGTCGCCCATCTGTACACGCCGGGGCAAAACGCCGGCTCGACCCGCGTCCAGCTGGTCACCCCTGAAGAGCCGGCCCCCTTGCACGAGTGGCTGCGGTAACCGGGGATGTCGGTTCCACCGTCGGCGATGGCCAGGGCAGCGTCACCCTGACGCCCCGTCATCGCCGGCCGCAGACTCCATAAGCAGCCGGAAGGGGTCGGCCACGGTGCACAGCCCAGGGGCGGTTCGCGCAGCCCGCTTCCGGCTCGCCCCGCATCATCCGTGCCGGGTATGGATCAGCAGGGCGACCGGGGTGAGTGCCAACGTGGCCTAAGGGCTTGCAGATCATCAAGGTGTTGCTTCCCGTCCCATGGCTCGTTGATG